>JAFGLL010000102.1 GCA_016928095.1 Thermoplasmatota archaeon | reverse complement strand
TACTTCCTGGCGAACAGGGACCTCTTCTATGAATGAGGCTCTCTGCGTTATACCTTCAGAAGGCTGCGCTTCACCGGGTGCTCCCAGTTGTCTTGAACTGTGGCGAATCCGCGTTTCACCAGCTCCTTGTTAATATGTATCCTGTTCGTCATGTAAACGAGTGCAGAACCGTCGCCGCTGACATCGCGCAGTATCACCTGTTTGCCCGCCACGTATCTCTGGAGGTACTCCAATGCCTTCACGGGGTCCGTTATCTCGATGCCGGCGAACCCGACAGGTCCGATATCCTCGACATCGAGGAGGAGGTCCCTGGAGATCCTGTTGACGCGGTGTGTGGGAGGTGCCTTCGCGGTATCCGCTCCCGATGACGGGATATCCACGACGGTAGGGATGTGATCCACTTCGAATTCAGGTGGAGAGGTGTTCCTTTCCATGATCTCCACATCCCAGTTTTCCACGGTCACGAGCTTCTTCCTTATTATCGGGATGAAATCCGGATTGATCTCGTAACCGATGAACTCCCTTCCGAGCTTCCTTGCGGCCTCTGCGGTGGTCCCGCTTCCGAGGAAGGGGTCCAGGACCGTTTCGCCTTTCAGAGAGTACATCCTTATCAGACGTTTCGGAAGCATCTCCGGGAACATCGCCTCGTGCCCGATCTGCCTAGCCCCGCCGAAGTTCCAGTGGGAGAGGTGGTATTCCTTCCATTCCCCCTTCGAGAGCTTCGAGGTCTCCTTCAAGGCGCGGTCGAACTTCTTCACAGCGCCGGGTTTCCGAAATATCAGGATGTGCTCGTAGTCTATCTCAACGATGCCGTTCGGGGGATAGGGATAAGAACCCATTATGTTGGCCCCTCCGGAAGTGCTCATCGATGTCCTCTTGTTCCAGATGATGGACCCCATGAAATCGAAACCGATCCTTTCCATCTGGAGGATGACCTCTGCGTGGAGGGGGACGACCTTGTAACGTCCGTACTGTGAAGCCCTGAGGAATTGGTCCCCGATGTTGATGCACGCCCTTCTGCCGTCCTCGAGGACCCTGAAGACCTCCATCCACACGCGATAGAGGTCCCGGAGATAGTCGTGAAGAGACTGGCCGTGACCTATCTGGTCCTTCGTCCCGTAGTCCTTGATATGCCAGTAGGGAGGGGAGGTCACCATGAGCTGGATGGAGACGTCCTCGATCTCCCTCATGTCTCTGCTGTCGCCGATGATCACTCTGGAATTGGGCATCCAATACCTTCAAACGAGGACTTCAGTAGTTAATCCTATCGTCGGGTAGAGAGACATTTATCCATGCAAGGGAATACCCGTACAATGGTTAAAAGGATCGGCAGTCAATCAACCGCTCTGATCATTTTGCCTATTATGGTAGTTTTTTTTACTTATTGTTGGATCTTCCTTGAAGAGCAATTCCATTATCAAGGATTCAGCTGGAGCGATTGGATGTTGATCGTATCCACAATTATCACCACCCCGTTGATGTTCATTATAGTTGCTAGAAAGGAAAGGTTTGGTTGGGGGGAGATAATCTCTCTAAATTTCCTGTTTGGCTTGTTCCTGTCTGTTTTTATTCTAAACGTCATCAATGGATTGAACGAACTGGAGATAGAGAACGGTGATGAAGCTATATTCGGCCCCGGTCATCTGGTCCTTTTTGCAGTTCTTTCTTTTATACCAACAGGTCTTTTCTCCATCCTCACTGGTCTGTTCGGAGAAAGAGACCCCATCGCAGACCAAAGAGGACTTCTTCTACCTATCTCTGTTTGGAATGAGAGATTTCACGGTGTAAAGAGGCGGGTATATCCCGAAAATATTTCGTGCGTCTATCCCAGATGGATAGCTGTTCCAAAGAAGAGCAGATGGCCCAAACAACCGGAATACGAAAGCAGGAGACAATACGGTTATGGGATCAGACTCCGGGATGGAAGACGGTTCGGATACTCATTGTTATCAAGGGCTTTTCTGAGAAAGGACCTTGTCAAACTCCTTGGCGAACGAGAGTTCAAACGTATCAGAAGGGACCATGCAAGGCTTACCAATGATGAATGGGAATACCTTAAAAAAAGATGTAGCCATTGGTATTCTAATCTGGATGCTCCAGTTATGCTCTTCGTGATATCGAATATGGCATTGATGTTTTTTATTATCGGCCCCATCATGGTATTTTTTCAGGATCCGGTTCTGATGCCACCAATAGTTATCATCCTTCTGGGAGGCTTTTTTTTTCCGACCCTTGTAGCGTCTTTGATCAAGATGAAGAGTCATGATTTCTACAAGGGGACCATATTCAGGATGAGGGACAGGGGCGAGAAATTGCCTTCATGGTTGAAGATAACATCCAACCAGATCTCAACCGTTATTGAATGAAAATGATCATTCATTCTCCAACTGCGGTCTGGTCCATAGGTAGCTAAAAGGTCCGAGAACCGGGATGAGCGCATAGATCCAGAACGCCCTTGAGCTTCCGATCCCTCTTCTGTGCATGTCATCCCTGATGACGTGGGGGAACACCGCTGCGAGTATCAGGAAATCCAGTGTCATCACGTTGACGAGCATATTGGTCCGGAAGAGCTCCCAAAAATCGGAGAGGTTCCCCGCTCCGAGACCGTAAGCTATAAGAGAGACCCCGACGAGCTTCAGGACGATCCCGTAGGTCCTGGAATCAAGTATGCGAAGAAGGGGGCCCTTCTTCCCCTTGAAGGCCCTCTGGGGCTTCCTCAAACCAAGGTAGAGCAGAAGCGAAAAGGCCCCCGCGAAGAACGAGCCCGCAACGAAGGGCCAGGACCTAAGTCCCGTTCTCCCCTCGAAAAGAAGGACTGCCGAATATGCTGCTGGAAGCACCCCCATCAGGTTGAACATCGCAAAGACCATCGGCTCGACGCTCCCGGGATCCATGAACATATCCTTAAGAAGCTCGACCGATCCGTTGATCGATCCCGGAGCCAGGAAAAGAGTGTAAAGTAACAATATTGCCCACAGGACCAAAAAGAGCCTGTTCCACCGAAATTCCATGGGCCCTTACCGGAAACGTTGT
>JAFGLL010000005.1 GCA_016928095.1 Thermoplasmatota archaeon | reverse complement strand
GTGGCCAGGGTGATCCGAAAAGGACCCGATGGGGAAGAGGAATGAAAACCAGGAGATTTCATACCTGCAAATATGGTATTTGAGGAGAATGTAGTAGGAGTAAGGTTCAAGGAGAAGGGTTGGATATGGGAGGATCCAATTTACGAGAAGCGTTTCTTAGGGATGACAATACGACCTCTGTTAAGGATATCGAGGATGGATTAGGGTCCCGATGTGGCGAAGTGACCACAACATATTTACATCGAATTGGATTATCAGCGAGGGACAGGCCTCAATGGTGATATCACATGGACCTTCGCAGTAACTATCATGTTCAGTTCATCCTCATCTTCCTCTTGCTATCCTCATCCTTTTCGGCGGCAGACATGGTGACCGGTGATCCGGATAAGGTCGCCCCTGTCAATGAAATATTAGAATTCATCCGTATGGAGGAGACCATTGACATCCAGAACGGGTTCCCGCTGGTCTCCTTGGGGGATAACAGCCCCGAGGTAAGGATGGACGGGTTGGAGATGGACCCTCGCCCTTCATATCTCCGGCTCCCAATAATAATGAAGGAGCTTGTTCTCCCCCTGGGGTCCAGGAACATCGAGGTCAGTCTTGAGGATGCGTTTTTCACATACATACCCTATCCGACTGGCCTCGGCATCAATCCACATCCCGTTCCCAAGGTGGAGGGGGCGTCCCCGATCGTTCCGGAAGGTGGCTTCCTTGCTCCTGCCCGTCATGTGGAGCACCGGACCATGACCGGGATAGACCAGGAGACCTTCGAGACACGAGCGTACATGTCGATTTCGATCTCTCCCGTGGTTCCCGAGGATAGCATGCTCAGATGTCTGGTCTCGGGGGTCGTCAAGATCTCCTTCGATGCACCCATCGACAAGATATGGTATGAGCCTTCGGAATATGATGTCCTTGTTATATGCCCGGATGAGTTCATCGACACTGCGGGAGAATACGCAACTTACCGGAACGCCACAGGGAAATACACCAAGGTCGTCACGATGTCGGACATCAGGAGCGACCGCTACTGGACCATTTCGGAGAACGATACCCAGGAGGAGATAAAGCGTTTCATCTATCAGGCCAGGCTGAACTGGGGGATAGATTTCGTGCTGCTGGCGGGGGATGAGGAGCACATCCCGACGAGGCACATACTCGTCCTTGACGGGTATGACGATTCCGGGGCCATGCATACCGACGGCGCCTTCGTTCCGTCCGATCTATACTACAGCGACCTTTTCGAGGACGGGACCACCACCTTCACCAGCTGGAATGCCGACAATTCAGGGAACTCCAGATATCTGTGGGGGGAATACGACGGATCGATAAGCGACGATCCCGACCTGTATCCCGACGTGTTCGTCGGCAGGCTCCCGGCAAGCGATGAGCAGGAGTTCCTGGGAATGTTCGAAAAGATAAGGGGGTATGAGCTGGAAGCGAAGGGATCGGACTGGTTCTACAATGCGACCTTGTGCGGAACCAATACCTTCACGGAGAACCCCACCCCCGAGGGCGAGTATACCTGCGACTACATCGAGTCACATTTCCTGGATGGTTTCAACGTTACGAAGCTGTACGAGACCACCGTCAATCTCTTCAATATCTCCAAGGTGATCGACCAGGGTACCGGGCTTGTGGTATTCTCGGACCATGGTGACTACGACGGATGGGGGTACACTTCGTCCTATCCCTCGGGGGCTTACAGGTCGACATACGCAAACAACCAGAAGAACGGATATAAGCTTCCGATCGCCGTACTCGATGCATGTCTCACACACGGTTTCGACAACGAGAACGCATCTGACCCGGTCTCCGGAAAGGACCCGGTTTACGATCAGTGGTACTATCCTCCGGGTAGCGGCCTCGACGAGAGGGACTGCCTCGGGGAGTATCTGAACACCAACAAGGTCGGGGGTGCGATAGCCACATTCGGCTGCACCAGGGTCGGTTACGGGTCGCTGGGGGTATCATATCCCACCGTCAATTCCGGTTACTTCAACGTGAGATTGAACAAAGCCTTCGCCGAAGGGGTGAACACCCCCGGACAGGTGCTTGCACAAGCTCAGAAGGATTTCATCATGAACATCGGGACCTCGGGGGTCACCTTGTACAAGACCATCACGGAATACGTGCTCCTTGGAGACCCGTCGCTCAACATAGGCGGGATAACCGGAACGAACGTCGAGATCATCCCGGAAAAGGAGAATATCACGGTGGCCCCGGGCACCGAAGCCGAGATGGACTTTTCCGTGCGCAACATCGGCATCATACCCACCGAGGTGGATCTGAACATCACCGTTGAGGGCAACGGAAAACATGTTTGGACCGCCAATATCAGCATAGAGAACGGTTCCATACCCGCCGGCGGGTCCCTGGAGGGCACCATCTTCATCTACGCACCTCCCGGGGTCTTGTTCAACCAGAAGAGGGACATCATCCTGAGGGTGGACTCGATCCTTCTTCTGAAACCGAGGACGTACACGATAGAGGCGTTCGCAATGAGGACGGAAGGTGTCGCCCTTTCACTGGACCCTCCGGACCTGAGCGCATCCCAGGGTTCCGAGGTCATCGGTTTTGTGAACGTGGAGAACCTGGGGAACGGTCCCGAGAACTTCAATATCAACTTTCCGGACATCCCGGAAGGATGGGAAGTGGAGATGAGCTCCTTCCTTGTCGAGGTCGATCCCTTCAGCGGATCAAGGTTCCCTTTCAAGCTCACACTTCCGGACAGGTTCCTTGCGGGGACCGAAACTCACATTATCAGCGCAGTATCGGCAGTGACCGGAGCCAGCACGGCAATGTCTTTCAACATGACGGTCGAACCGGACCTGTCCTTCGACCTGTCCATGCCTGTTCTGGTCGTTGAGATGCTTCCGGAAGAGAACTTCACGATACCCTTCGATCTGATAGGATCGGGCAATGTGGATGTGGAAGTGGATATCGATTGGTATGGAACGAGGCTTGAAGGGTGGGACATACGGGTCATCAACGGCTCGCAGGTGCTCCTTCCTTTCACAAACGGGACCGGGGGCCTGTATGTCAGACCTCCCGAGGGAACGGACCCCGGTGTCTATTCCATCTACGTGACCGCGGACAACGGGGTCGAGGAAAAAGAGGCCATCGTTGATATCATTATCCTGAAGATGTACGGCTTCAGCCTTACTGCGGAGGAAGAGGTTCAAATGGCAGATCCGGGCGAGCGCATCTCGTTCTTCCTCAACATCTCAAACATCGGGAACATCTACGATCAGTACAATCTCACCATGACCGCGTTTCCCGAGGGCAACTGGACCATTGCACTTAACCCACGGTCGTTCAGCGTCGCAAAGGGTTCCTGGAAAAGGGTCTACCTGGATATCACATCGGAATTCCCCGAGAACGGGACATACCTTTTCTCCGTTGAGGTCTCACCATGGTCCGGTGGAATGCCCCGGTCGGTCGACCTTCTCGTGGAGATCAGAAAAAGCTTCGGGTTCGACCTTCGGGGAGAGTTCTTTGGACCGGAGGTGTTGCCCGGAAGTACGTTTGAGGCCGTGCTCGACCTGTGGAACCTCGGGAATACGAATGATCTTTTCTTCATCAACGCCTCCATGGAAAAGGGATGGCCTGTAAGTCTCTCGATGACGAACATGAGCCTCAACTCATCAATGTCGGGCCGGATCGGCATTACACTGGATATACCCGAAGAGACATTAGCGGGAAGTTACATCCTCTCGCTGAGCGTTCGGAGCGAGGGTGCGGGGACCTTCAGGAACTACGAGAGGACCATCTTCGTCGATGAGGTCTATTCCCTCATCATTGAGGCGGACCTGCAGGACTTGGTGGTCAGGACGCGTCCCGGAAAGATGGTTCAATTCGATGTTACTGTCTGGAACATGGGCAACGCGATCGACAGTGTCGATATAGGGATATCCTCCTCCTCGTACATGGAAGAATGGATATCGCTCTCCTCGTCCAATTTCAACAGGATAGACCCGGGTGATAACAGGACATTCCAGGTCATCATCGATGTCCCCGGGGACATCATTGTAGGGGAGTATCATATATTGATATGGGTGGGTTCCAACGGGGATATCCCGGCGGAGCGGTTGAACCTTACAGTGAAGGTCGAGGAGAAGGGAGCGGCTGCTCTGTTCTCCCGCATCGATCCATTACCGATCCTGATAGCATCGATCGCCGGGATAGGGATGGTCCTGCTCACGGTGTTCATGCTGGTGAGGATATACAGAAGGACTTCCGGTATGGACCTCGAGAATGCCGGGATGGAATGGGAAGAGGATGAGGAAGAAGCTGATTGGGAATGATCACTTGAACTGCTTCTTCAGCTCGTTCGCGAGCACGATCCTCCGGCCAAGATGCGAATGGAACCTGTTCCTGTAATTCGCCCTGATCATCGCGAAGGACCTGAGATAGGCGAACACGCATATCAGGAACACAACGACCAGATAGAGGATGAGAGGCCCGAACCACGTTCCGAAGAACGGGTCTATGTCCGACAGGGTGAAACCGGACCCGAATGCCATCCTCGTCATCTCCTCACCGATGGAGGTGGCATTCTCGATCTCGAACACTTTCTCGAGGAGGAAGCGCAGCAGCACCTTTGCGAAAATGATCAGGATGACCATGAAGGCCAGGCCGAACAGGGGAACATATACTGATGCCAGAATGAAGCGCCCGTTCCGGTCCTTCCCGATGACATCTGCAAGCATCTTTCTGTCATGGTGGACCTTGGCAAGTCTATCCCCAACTTTGAACGCCCGTGCACCCCCGATCACCATCGATCTGGTGACAACGGACCAGACGATCCATATCGCAGTGTAGATAAAAGGCCACATATACCAGGGGTGGTCACCCCTTATTACCTGAGGAGCTTTGAAATGCTCGACAATGAACAAGAAGCTGAGTGAAACAAGGGCTATCAGGACCGTCGAGTGCGTCCATAACATGAAGTACCGCCATCTGCGCTCGTCCCTTGGACCTTTGCTCTTTTCCGCCATCGATCTGGCCTTGCGGGACATCTGGATGCCCCTTGCCACATTGTAGACACCCTTCAATCCGATAAGGATCACCAGGACACCCATTCCGAGGGGCAGATCAGGTATTTCCCGAACGGAATAGAGCAGGATCATGATATAGGCGATGCCTTTGAGTGACTTCAACAACCCCTTCCACATTTTCTTGTATGCACCCTTGGTGTATCTGGACCATTTCAGGTACTTCACTGCGGGTAAGTCGCTCAACCGCAAGAAAGCCCTCTTTAACCTCCCGAACTCTCCCGGAACGGTCTCATCCGTCATCGGTTCCGAAGCTTCCTTGGGGTTAATAGGTCTATTGGACCATGATCAGAGCTCGACGGTCTCTATACCCCAATTTCCCATTGCGAGCACCAGTCGGTCTCCGGAGACATCACCGCCCTGGATGTAGCCATGAACGGACCAGGGACCGACCTCTTCAAGACCCTCCCCGGACAGGGAGATGCCCAGAAGGGTGAAGTCCCTGTTAAGGAGGACCATGTCATCAAGGACGATGCTCGAGTAGTAGATGCCTTCGACCGTGAAGGTATCGTGCGTCTCGAAGACACCATCCACCAGTCCGATGACATGGACGGTCGTCTTGTATTCGGGTTCGATCCACTCCTGAGGAGCATCCGTGTCGGAAGATACCTTCTCGTCCGAGGATCCCCCTTCGGAAGGCTCCGCTCCTTCGCGGATCGTTGGTTCCGCAATGTTATCCTCATAGTAATAGGGGTAACCGTGATCTTGGGATATGACCACGATCCTGTCTCCCTGGAAGTCGATCCTATCGTAATACTGTCCGAGGTCCACCCCCATGACGAATTCCGCGGACCCCGATGAGACATCGTAGACGTTGATCGTGTTATGCTGGTCGTTCTCCCACCAGTAATCGAGGGCCGTATAGACCAGGTCCATATCGTCCGACATACCAATCAGCCTCCCCTGGACGCTGAGGTTGTCCGTGACCACGGGTACGCCTCTGTAGAATTCCACCCTCGTCAGGTCCATTCCATAGTACCGATCGTAGGATTGGATATAGACACCGTCCCACCCACCGACAATGTGGTTGATGTTGGTATCGACAGGGAGGTCGATGGACCGTCTTTCCACTTCCGTGGCCGATCCCCATCGGAAGATCGTGACCCTCTCGGTCGTTCCCGATGGTCTGCTCTCCTCCTTGTAATATCCTCCATAGTAGTAATATGACAGATAGACCGCCACTGCAGGACCGTCGATGATCGTCCATGAGTAAGGGTCGTAGTTAACGTATTCGATCGGTACTCCATCATCTATCGTCGTTGTGAAGTTATTCTCGTCCATCCGGATGATCTCGGGCTCCCCGTAAAATGCTTCCGAGGTGTATTCATACGGTATGGCGGTCCTGGCCTTCCTGAATTCTACGGGTGACGTAGGATCGGTCATATCGTAGGCATAAAGCTCCCAGTAAGGGCCATCCTCCACATCTGGACCCTGTCTGATACCTTTTATAAAGACCATGCTCCCCGATCTCCTGATATCCTCGAACTGCAGACCTTCAGGCCCGAGCTCCAGAACGGGATCGTAAGGTGTCGCTATCTCGGAGACCCTTATCTTGGCACCGGTGCTTGACCAGTCGGGCATGATGAGGGAAACTATCTTGTTGTCCTGGATGAACGCATCCTTGACATTGGTTGCAAGGTCCAGGACAGCCTCCAACACAGGTTGGTCAGGATCACTGTGATCTATGGATTGGAGAACCCTGTCGGATGTGGTCACCAGGTTGCCGTTCACCGACCTGGACCGGGTGACAGGTGAGGTGCCGGTTATCTTTCCCCTCGCTTCCAGGTTTCCCTTTTCCAGGTCGTAGGAGACAAGCTGGACACCGTACTCCGACGTTCCCAGCCACCCCCAGCTGTAGCTCGAGTATGGAAGGACCACGAGCTTCTCATCCTCGAGGATCGTCAAGGCCTTGGGGTCCCAGTTAGCTTCGGAGTACGTGTAACCGTCGCCAATGACGACGCGGTCCTCCAGGATAGCGTTCTCAGGGTCGTTGACATCGAAGAGGTAGAGTGCGACCTTCTGCCCTTCCTCGTTGTCCACACCGATGGCGATTATATTGTAACCTAGGACCTCCATGTGCTCGACCCATCCCGGTATTTCCAGGACGTCGGTCAATCTGGGGTCATCCGGATATTCAAGGTCGATCACATCCAGCGGATCTAGCGATTCCGGGAGGTGGATGGTATAGGCACGGTCGCCCTCGAACCTTGTAGCCATAAGGTTCCCCTCATCGTCTATCAAAAGGTCGGCAATGATATCCATGTCATCAGGGTCCCGTGCATCCACCACATAGAGGGTGGATGAAGGGAACACATCCCCCGTCTCTTCCCAGTCCGGGTTCTCCTGGGTGACGACCCTGAACATCCCCCTGTAATGGTCCATCTGGTATCTGTCCACCAGATATCCGGGGATCGTTATGGAGCCTTTTATCCTGATGCTCCCCTCAGGGTCGGAGATATCAACATATGTGAACTTCGTTTCGGGTGAATCCCAGTCTCCTTTTATCTGAGGGATAAAGATCGCGAACTGGCTTGCGTGGATCTTCCCGGAGTCTCCGGGGATCTCCTCCCTATCCACCTCTCCAAGGCTTTCAGGGTTCCGGAAGCTTATGGAAACTATCGTGGTGGTCGTGCCATCCTCCATGGTGTCAATATCAAGATCCTCCACCATTGCCATATCCGCTTCGATGCCCCGAACAGCTCCATCCCACCAGATCCCGTTCCCGTAATAATAATCATAGTCATTGGTCACGACATATATCACCTCGCCCACCCTTCTGCTGTCCAGAGGATAACCATCCAGCTCCACGGTCTTCACTATCCTCGGATCGGTATTGTCCGTGAGGTCGAGTATGTACAACCTGCCGGATGAGCCTCCCGCGGACCCGTCAAGGGCCGGGGCGTTCGATGCTATTACAAAGCCCAGGAAATCAACTATATACATGCTCACCGGGGTTCCAAGGACCGGTGTCCTGCCCTCGATGTACGGGGCGGACGGTTCCTCCATATTGACGGAGAGGAAACCCATGTAATTGTTCAGAACGTAGATACGATCGCCAACGGACCTGACGATATCTGCCTCCTCGACCTCCCTCTCTTCGGAGGCTTTCGAATCATCATCATCGGCCTCCCTATCGTTGCTCATCTCGCCCGGGGCCCCGGTTTCCTGGTCATCATAGCTTCCAGGAACCGGAGGCTCCTCGTAATCCGTGTTGTCCGTGACACTCCCGGGCAGATCATCGAGAAGTTGGAGATCCCTTTCCTCTATGTCTGTCCTCATCCCCTGGGGTTCCAGCTTGACCGACGGGGCGGTTTCGAGATACCTTTCCCAGGCCTCTCTGGATGCGGAACTCATTGAAGCATCACCGGTCACGGCTCCTTTCTGGTCCACATACATGATGTCATCGCCGGGTCCTTCCTCATCATTGAGTATCAGCACCCCGAGCAATGGGACGACCAGAAGGAGCACGAATCCCATTGTAATAAGTGCCATGACCAGCATCTTTGTCCTATCCTTTCCTGTATTGCTATTGCCAAGCTCCATACGAAAGACCCCTGTGATGTGTCCCGACCCCTGGAACCGATGCTCCGAGCTGGGACCCTCTGCAAGGCCTCATATCCTTGTGCCGTTATATAGCATGTGGAACAGTTATTGGACGTTGGCCCCCTTGTCCTTGGGGGGTATATACCAAAACAGAAATAACCCCGAACGGGTTGGGACTCCGGGTCGTTACTTGGCGGTCGATGACAACGATCTCGAAATGGAGAAGACCTCCGCCTTCCTCAGGTTCCAAGATAGTATAATCCATTCCAGACACAGCAACATGGTCCTTGCCGCGATCATCCTGCTAATAGCAACGATCCCAAGGGTGTTCTACATCTCAAAAGGGCTCCTTCCGAACGGGGTCGACGAAGGAATAGACATCATGGCAGGGAGGATGTACAATTTCGGCTACGAGCTGTACTCCCAGATAAACACGGTCCAGGCTCCGCTGATGTTGACGGTCTACAGTATCATCGAGGCCGATCCGGTGATATTCAGGCTTTTTTCGACACTGTCCTCGCTTGTGGTAATGGCCTTTGTAATGTGGGTGGGCTTCAGGATAGGCGGCAGGCATGTCATGGTCGCCGCAGGGGCCTTTGCCGCCCTGGACATCATGTTCCTCCACGAGGCCAGGTTGGCATCGCTTGATATGTTCTGCCTTTTCTGGGTATCCATGGGGGTCGCTTCGCTGGTCAAGTTCAGACAAAGCGGGGAGAAGAGGTCCCTTTTCCTTCTGGGTGCTATGATGGCGGTCGCTTCGATGGTCAAATTGTTCGGTGTCCTGGCTGCAGGGGCGGCAGGCCTCATCCTCGTGTATGACTGGGTGTCCGGATGGGAAGCAGCCAGGAGGTTCGGACTTGACCGGTTCACGCCTCCAAAGAAGGCGAAGGTCAGGATAGAGCATATACTCCTGTTCTCCCTATCGTTCACACTCATAATCCTTTTCATCATGGCAAGGTACGGGGTGGGAGAGGTGATCCAGGGAGTATTGTTCAATCAGCTCGGCAGACCGATCTCCCCCTTCAGCACCAAGCTTTCATTTTTCGGATTGTTCCTCCTTCTGAACGCCGGTGCGATCCCATTCCTACCATTCGGGTTAAGGTCCCTCTATAGAAGACCTGAAGGGGTGATACTGATAATTTCCGGCGTGTATCTGCTGTGGTTCATATTCCAGGCGACCACCTGGATACACCATCTCATCTTTTTGTCCCCCGCGATATCGCTCACTGCGGGTGTGGGCATCATCAATTTCACAAGATGGCTTTCGAAAAAGAAGTATATCAGCAGGCATCCGAGGGCAACCCGAAGGATGCTCATCTACACCGAGGTCGGTCTCATTCTCTTCGCCGCGGTCATCGGTGGCGGTTTCTCATGGTTGGTGAAGGAGAGCGGCCGGTCCATAGATGATCGTGCAGCTGACATATTGATGGAGATCACCGACGAGAACGATTTTGTCATATCGGGGGACCCGCTCGTACCGGTCAAGGCTTACCGCCCCGTTCCCCCGAACCTGGTGAACGTGGCCGTCCTGCAGTATCCTTACATAACGGATGACGAGCTCAACAAGACCTGTATCGAGTTCGCGGTGGAAGCCGTGGTGATCACCTACCGCATACAGGAAATGGAGGGTTTCGTGGATTTCGTCGAAACGAACTACCGTATTAAGGCCATCATAGAGCAGGAGGACCACTTCCTCGATCCCGATGTCCACGAGTACCGGATATATTATCTTCCGATCGATGCATCCATAAGGCAGCATCCCGACTGGGGAGTGGGTGCCATGAGCTTCTGAAACCTCGCGTATCACGATATACAAATTACATTGCTCGATCTTCACATGGGACCGAAAAGGATATCTTCCATCTATCAGATGGTGCCATTCGGGAGCCTTGAAATGTATCCACCATCACTCGAGCGGAAGCTCTCCGGCGGTGCATGTTTACAACTATCTGTCCTTCTGCTGGTCATCATACTGCTGGTGCCCACTCTCTATACGGGGGGTTCCTCGAAACCCGTAACCGAGCCCATGACACGGGCCGGGGGTGTGCTTGTTGACGAGATACCACTGGGAGTGGTGTTCCCAAAACTCGATCCAGCGTATGTTATCCTGTGTCCGGATGAGTTCAAAGAGAAGGTAATACCGCTGGCCGTTCACAGGACAAAGACCGGACTTCCCGCAAGGGTATACACCATCGAGCCGATCGAGAGCACATACTCCGGTATTGACCGCGAACAGAAGGTCCATAATTTCCTCCGCTCCCTTCATGATGCCTATCCCTCCTTCATGTGGCTCCTCATAGTCGGAGATTCAGAGCATCTTATGCCAAGACCGTTGTGGCACTATGCTTACGACAGGGGCCAGCCGTTCGATAACTATCATTATTCGGACGTTTATTATGCCGGTCTCGATTCCGATTGGGATGCGGATGGGGATTCCAAGTTCGGAGAATTGTCCGTCCTCGGGGAGGTAGAAGGGGATCTGGAATGGGATATTTACGTCGGAAGGGTCCCCGCTTCCACCGAGGGACAGGCCGCCAACTACGTGAACAAACTGCTAAGATACGAGAAGAACCCGCCCCTGGGTTCATGGATGGAGAGGTTCCTGAACTGGGCATCGGTGATGGAGCCCCCCAACAGGAACTTCGACCCTAACCGTTACTATGATTACAAGTCCAACGCATATAAGGTGGCAAAGAAGGTGGAAGGGAACCTGCCACCTCAGATCGAACTGAAAGCCCTCTATGACTATCCGCAGCTGGAGGGTGGCAACTACTCTACCACGGATGGGAAGGATACTCTGAACAGGGCCAACATGCTGAGTGCGTTCAATGCCGGTGCATCCATGCTGAACTTCGCCGGTCAGGCAAGGTATGAGGCCTATGCCCTGAACGACTACGGGCCCCCCACGGGTAACGGGACCACATGGATCTGGAACGAGCCTTTGGGGTACTCGGACCATTCGATATTCTCCAACGGGGACATGATGTCTTTCATATATGCATCGACCTGCGATTCGGCCAAGTTCTTCCAGACAGGCTACTATGAGGATAAGTCCCTGGAGACCTGGCTGACCTCGTCCACCGGTGGGGCCATCGGCCTGATATCATCCACCGGGACCTCGGCAAGGGGTGAAGAGATGACCAGATCCTGGGGTAACTGGTACCTCGACGAGGAGTTCTGGAAGCTCTTCTTGGGGTCTGGAGAGACCCGACCTGGGAGGACCCTTTTCGTCCTGAAGGACAGGTACGAGAACAAGTGGCTGACCCCGGAAATGGAGGTCAAAGAGACGATATTGAGCATGATCTATGGATATATATTGTTGGGCGATCCATATGTTGACATCTACACGGCACCGGCAAGGAAGTTCATGGGAACGGCAGCGGTAGGCACGAACTTCTACAACGGCAACCATACGACAAGGTTCATAATTTACGACCGTGACAAGGTACCGGTCCCGAACCCACGGGTCACCATTTACAACGATGATGTCTATATCGTTCTCACCGGGAACGCTGACGGATGGGTCAATGCGACACTTGACCTTGGAAGCTCTAAAAGCATAAACCTTACACTTTCGGGACACAACATGGTCCCATCTTTCTATCAATACACGGTTCAACCTGCGGTCTCTGACATCTACATCTCGGCATCATATCAGGTGACCCCCGAGAACTCGTCCATAGGGGAGGAGGTCTCGGTCAACCTGGAAGTGGGAAACAGAGGCGGGATGTCAGCCGAGAACGTGGGCTTTCACGTCACATACGAAGGTGGTAACGGGGACCCTTCAGGACCTTATGTGTCATATCAGCTCGGAACGATAGAGCCTGACCAGGTGGTGGGAACGTCCTTCAACTGGACCGTGAGGCCGGGATACCATGGTTTCCTGATGGACCTGGATTCCACATCTCCCGATCTGGACCATATGAACGATCATCTGGAGATATGGTTCGATAATCCGGGGCCTCAATTCGAGTTCAGTGTGGATTCCGGAGCTATCAGACCGTTTTCCATGTCGGCTCCGGATGCAGAGCTCACCATAGACTTCAGCGTCCTCAACCTGGGTCTTGTCGATGCTCCGCTCGAGGTCCAGCTGTTCATTGGGGACCCCGACCTGAACGGTACAGCCATCTCAGAAGTTATCCCTCTGAATGTAATAGCAGCGGATGGCTGGGGAAATGGAACCATACCTTTCCAGGCTCCGCTAAAAGATAGCCTGATGTTCATTATCATGGACCCGATGGACAGGTATCCGCCGGACTTCACGGATGAACCGGTACGTTCACTATTGCAGATAGACCTTCCACCGAGATGGGAGACTCCTCCGACGATCACCATATTGGAGGATTCCAGGTCGAACACCCTCCGTCTCGATGGAATGGTCACGGACGATGATACCCTGGCGGAAGGCCTGGAGTTCCTGGTCTTTTCCACTGCGAACATGACCGCCAGTATCGATGACCGGGGGGATGAGGGCAAGTTCCTTATTTACTTCCCCCCTCCGGATTGGTGGGGAGACGCCCGGGTCGAGCTATCCGTTTCCGACGGCCTCTCCATTTTGATGACGACCGTCAATATCACTGTCTTGCCAGTCAACGACCCCCCCATCTTCGTTGATGCGGTTCAGGGTGTCATCGAGCTTTCCATCCTCGAGGATGAACCCTTCTCGTTCCAGTTGATAGGTGCCGATGTGGATAGCGGGTCCTTTACTTTCCATTACGAGGGCGACCGCATTTCTGTTGACCAATTCACCGGAATTGTCCAGTGGGAGCCGGTGCAGGAGGATGTGGGCATCAACGATCTTGAATTGATCATCAGGGATGCGGAGGGTGAACGGTCTTTCCTTACACTAAGGATCACCGTTATCGGGGTCAACGATCCGCCTGAGGTTCAGGAGGTGCCCGATGTAACGCTGAACGTGGGGGAGATAAGGGTTATCCGTATCAATGTGACAGACGAGGAAGGGGACCCGCTGGCATTCGGCAGCAATTCATCCATTGTATGGGTAGGGGAGGACGGGTTCCTGCACATCAACGGGTCCTCGGAAGATACTGGTCTGAACCATGTCAGGGTCTCGATCTCGGATGGAGTGAACACCGTGTATCTGGTGTTCAAGGTGAACATCATAGGCGATATTGAAGATGAAAATGGGTCAGACAGCAAGGTGGACCTTCAGATGATACTGGGCGGGATCGGGATCGCGATAGCCCTGATCGCACTGCTGTTCCTCCTGTTCGTTTTTCTCAGAAGGACGCCGGCCGACCCTCAGGTCGTAATGGAGCTCGAAGGTTCGGAGGCACTCTATGATGAGGACATCGCCTCGGTCGGAGGGACAGGTGGAAAGTGGACCGAAGATGAAGGTTGAGGGAGGTTGTCTTCTGAACGGGGTGGGTTTCGAGGACCTCAGAAGGGAGGTCGTGGATGCAGGGCTGTGCACCCGTTGCGGGGGATGTGTTGCTTCCTGTCCGGTCAATGTCCTTGAGTTTGGAAAAGAGAGTATTGTGCTGATCGGCGATTGTATCAAATGCGGAGCATGTCTCAGGATATGTCCCGGAAAAGGTGTGGACATGTCGGCCCATGAGAAGCGTCTTTTCTCACGTTCAAGGAGGTCCCGCCCAGGGGGGAAGAACGGAATATACCAAGAGAGGAGGCATCTGACCTCTGTCTCCCGGGAATTCATGAAGGCCGGATATTTCGGGGGCAGGGTATCTTCTGTCCTGGCCGCCGCACTGGAGGCGCGATCGATCGATGCTGCACTGGTCACCGACTGGTCGGACAATGGCAGTCTATCGACCGGGAAAGGGATCATAGCCCGGACAAAGGAGGAGGTCATCCAGGCTGCATCATCCAAATATGTTTTCAGCTCGGTGCTGACGTTGCTACCATTGGTCCAAAAGGACCCGGATATCAAGAAGATCGCAGTCGTTGGCCTGCCATGTCAGGTCCAGGCGGTGAGGAACATGCAGGCCGACCCTGCCTTGGAACACCTCACATCGAAGATCGAATACCTGATATCATTGAACTGCGGAGCTCCCAATATGAGCGAGGATGGTTGGAGAGCGACGGTATCGAGGTTGATGGACGTCCCCGCGAATAATGTAAGGTCCTTCCGTTATCGAAAGGTCTCCTCGACAAGGATCGGATTGGAGGTCAGGACCATCGATGGAAATATCATAACAAAGGAGATGCTCATCAGCAGTTTTCTCCGAAACGTCAATATGGGTCCCAAATGGCCCAGGTGCATGTTCTGTCCGGACTATTCAGGCGAGCTCTCGGATATCTCTTTCGGAGCCCCGGTGATAAGGACCGACAGGGGTATGGAGCTTGTGAGGAACGCGGAGGATCGGGGGTACCTGAAAAGGTCATCGTTCAAGAAATCACGGTCGCAGGACATCACGGACCTTTTCGTGGGATACAGGAAGAGGAGGCATTATTCCAGGAACGTCGAACGTCGGAGGAGAAAGAAGCTTCCGGTCCCGCTCTATAATTAGATAAGGTTTTCATTCAGGTCGTCATTTCGGTCCCATGGCGGATCACGATCTCCCCCCACCACCCCATGTCAGGACATGGTCCGGCAGGGTCTTCAAGGTATTCACCCGGTATTCATTGGCCGGTCTGTCCACCAACATTTTTCTGGATACCCCGCAAGGCCGCATCATTGTCGACTGCGGGGACGGTTGTGTCCAGGACATCATCGAGGTCGAACGTTACCGGAGGAAAACAGGGTATGATGTTTCGGAAAGGAATCTGAAGGAAGCCGGAGAGGCCATCATCGGGGCTGTGATATCTCACCCGCATTACGATCATTATGCGGGTCTTGTCACACTTCTCAACTTCCTTCAGCTTTCAGGAAGGGAGGCCCCGTTCCCGATACTGTATCCGCAGGATGCGGCCCCCATCGAATCCATCGTCGACCATTTCACCGACCATCTCTGGGAAGAGCCGCTGTTCGATATAGACCTTGTACCGCTAGATGATGGGGCTCGAGCGAACATGGGCCTTGTAGGAATATCCTGCATATCTTCAATGCACCGCAACAGCAGACCCGGCAAGGTCGGGGGGCCTGTGGTCGCGCTCTCGTACCGCTTCGAAATGGACGGCGAGTCGGTAGTATATACCGGTGATACTGGTGACATTTCGCCCATAACGGAGTTCGCCAAGGGTTCCGACCTTCTGATAATGGAGGCCACGTTTGCCGAAACCTCACCGGAGTCAACAGGTGTCCATCTAACACTTGACCAGGTAATGGAGCTAGCCTCCTCGGCCAGAAACCATCTTCTGGTCCATTTCACATCCGGGTCTTATGAACATGCGGTAAAGAGAGGTCTGATCGACCCATGGTGATCAGTGCGTTGACCATGGGAGCATGACCCTGAACATCGAGCCCTCTCCTCCCTTGCTTCCGTTATCAAGGCTTCCACCGTGAAGCTCGATGATGCATCTTGCATATTGTATCTTCTCTTTGGTCCCTGACCCACCCCCTGAAGCGTCCTCGTGGACTTCTTCTCTCGTGGGTATCTCCTTGCACTTGATCGAGACCTTGATCCCCCGGATATCGGTCGAGATCCCTACCGAGACCGCATGCCCGGGCAAAGAGAGCTCCCTGGCCCTCTCGAGGAGAGACCTGAAAGCTACCCTTAGCATTGGATGACCGCTGATCTCCAGAGGTCCGGTGGGAGGTTCCATTTGGACTTCCATCCCGTATCTATCCTCACCGAGTGAACATATCTCTTCCCCGATGAGGGAGAACAGGTCCACCCGTTCGTGGTGAACTTGAGGTTCCTCCGACCTGACCATGGCCATGGACCTCATAAGGAAATCCGAGGGGATGCCGGTCATCCTCACACCAAGGACATCGTCATCCTTCTGATATGGGGAGAAGATGCACAGATGCGGGATCCTCTCACCTTTCACCGAAACGAGTTTCAGTTCCACCAGGTCCGTTCCCCCCTCCTCGAAAGCCTTTCTCCATGCGGACATGGCACGGTCCCACTCCTTGCCGGGTGGAGCGAAGAAAGGCCCCTCCATCATCTCGGGGGTTATCCGGTCCTTCTGGATAAAGCTCTCGGCTCTGGAGTTGCAATCTATTTCCCACAGGTTCCCTGCCTCTTTCCAGAGGACGAGAAGCTCATCGCTGCTGTTGAGGAGCTCTCTGGTCCGTTGCAGTTCGTCCATAGCATCGATGGACCCGAGGATCCGGCGAAGTGTTGAACCGATCCCATTCCAGATCGGCCTCATTTCTTCATCATCGGCCTTTCCGTCCATCGCTCCCTCCCGGGTCGAGAACAGCAGTATCACACCGATCGACCCGTCCCTGCTGTTAAGGGGAATGATGAGTCCGGAGTGCATACGGACAAGGAGAGGTTCACCCGCCATTGTCCTGGCACGACAGATCCCATCCATATGCCCGCTCCATGTTCCATCGCACTGGAACCCTTCAGGGCCTTGGACCCGGACGTCGCTGGCACCTTCAAGAATGCTTCCCAGGGCGATGAACTCCGCGCTCTCCGGAAAATCGTCCTCCACCTGGTAAAGAGGGTCTTCGGACCCGCTATCGGGAGAGTTCCATCTCAAGGTACCGATATCGAAAGGTATTATGGCGGGGAGTTCTCTGGAAAGTACCTCGGTCAGGGTGGGCATATCCTCGACATCGAGAAGGGAGGACAGGAGACCGGAGATGGCGGAGCGTATATCCAAGATATCCTCAAGCTCGGTTTCCCCGTTCCTAGTCGAACCCGATCTATCGATCCGGAAAGAACCACGGGTAGCTCTTAGCTGTTCGTTGGAGGCGTCTTCCCCTTTTTGCTTCGCGGACTGGCTAACGCTATCCGAGAAGAGTTTGCGTATCCATTCACCCATACGGAATTACCCCAGAATTTATTTTATCCGCGGGGATAAGGACCTATCATATTGGTATTATTTCAAGGTTGGGGGGGATTTCCTGTGGAGACCGATCCCCCTTTTTAAAAGTAACATCGGACGGCCCCGTGACCCGCTGAAACATGGCACGCCAAGGCCTCTTGTAGCCCCTCGTAACCAGCCATGCCTGAACGTTCCTCTGGATGAATAGAAAACGATATAACACCAGGTTACCTTACCAGCACGATGCAGGGCTCCAACACCTCAGGGCCCCTGTCCAGGACCATTCTGTTCACGGTGCTTTTACTAAGCTCCGCGCTTCTGTTCCTATCGGGCGGGCCAAGGGAAGCGGAATGGACCGGCACAGGTTCTGCCGGGACCTCATTGTCCATCCTGGCACCCTCTGGTGTCATGGAGGAGTCCAACTTCACATCATATTTCGATTACAATACCATGACAGAGTATCTGCAATTCCTGGAACAGACCAGATCCGATATAGTCAAGCTCTGGTCCATGGGGAAGACCCATGAGGGCAGGGATCTATGGTGCCTGAAGCTATCCGACAATCCCGGCCTGGAGGATGATGGGGGAGTTACCGTGGAGGAGAACGTCCTGCTTGTTGGAGCCCATCATGGTAACGAATGGATATCATATGAGGTCCCTCTCTATGTCCTTTCGTTCCTTGTGAACAATTATGGAGGTGGAGGGGTGAATGGAAGCATATCCACGTACATCGTTGACAACCGTGAGGTCTATTTTATCCCGATGGTGAACCCCGACGGGGTTCAGTATTCGCATGAGGTCGATAGGAATTGGAGGAAGAACAGGGAGCCCAATTATCTGATCGAGTTCGGCCCAGGTGGTCTGCTCTCCCCGGATGTGGTCCCTCTATCGTATGGTGTCGACATCAACAGGAACTATGGGTGGGCATGGCATGAGTCTGGAGGGTCGAACGTTTTGGTTACAAGCGGGTCTTCTTACAGAGGGCCACCGGACAATGTCGATGATGACGGAGATGCCATCATCCCGATAGATGTACGTCCTGGATACATACCGTTAGGGCCGGACGAAGGAGTAGATGAGGACCCTTGGGATGGGATCGATAATGATGGCGATGGAAAGGTCGACGAGGATCCGGCAGGGGGTTTCTCATCAGCTGAGACCATAGCAATAAGGGCCCTGGGCGACAGTCATCATTATCCGGTCGCGATCACCTATCACTCGTATTCCGAGCTTGTCCTCTGGCCCTGGGGCAATACCCCGGAGCCGACGAGGGACGCAGAGGTAATGGAGCAGCTCGGGACCAGGATGGCGGAGATGAACGGTTATGCCCCCATGCAGGGATACGACCTCTACCCCGTTACAGGCGAGTTCAACGATTGGTTCTACTCCCAGTATGGGACCTTCGGATACACGTTCGAGATAGGGGACCGTCATACCATCCCTGCTGAAGAGATCATGACCAACTGCAGGATCAATCTGGATCCGACCCTCTATCTCTGCCATGCCGCCGCGAACCCTTATGAGAGTTTCATAAGGTTCGATGAGAATTCGACCAGCTGGGAGCAGACACGTGACGGTATCCGGCTGAAACTCACATACATGGACCATGGATACCCGTATCCCATCAACCTTGACCGTACGAGGGTATATTATTGCTGGGGAGAAGGCGAATGGATGACCGCACCCATCGTGAAGGACGATGAGGGCGGTCTGACAGCGGAGGTCCTCAGGGTCTCAAAGGACAGCGAGCTCAGGTTCTATTTCAAGTTGGTGGATTCAGAGGGAAGGTCGGTCACGGAACCCACATTCGCCCCGAACCAGTTCCATATCCTGAGGGTGGATGGTGAGAGGGTAAGGTATCTCGTGTTCGGGGTCTCGACGATGTTCGTGATGCTCTTCACCCTTGGAACGATCTGGGGTGGTTTCGTCGGTGGAATAACGATAGCCCTGAGGTCCAAGAAAGGTGGTGATTGAAACGGCTTCCAAGGTCGGAGGGCTGTTCACGAACCGGTGGGGTCTTCTCATGGCCGCACTTGGTGCAGCCATCGGGACCGGTAATATCTGGAGGTTCCCCAAGGAGGTGGCCAACAACGGAGGCGGGTCCTTCATGATCCCCTATGTCATCTTTCTCTTCATCTGGTCTATACCGATACTGCTTGTGGAGTTCAATCTCGGCAAGAAGTCTCGAAGGGGGACAATGGGGACGTTCGCACAGTTCCTGGGGATAAAGAAGACCTGGATGGGTGCCTGGCTTACATGGATATCCACAGCCATCGGTTTCTACTACGCTGTCGTGATGGGCTGGACCCTTCGGTATGCATTGGGTTCCGTCACCGGATCGGTCTCGTTCCACAGCGCACAGGGTGCCAGGGATTCTTGGGAGGGTTTCCTCGGCTCCCCGCTCCTTGTCGTGTTCTTTCAGGTGTTGGCCATTGCAATAACCGTCATCATCGTATACCGGGGTGTTGAAAAGGGCGTTGAGAGAGTGAACAAGGTCCTCATACCGGCACTTTTCGTACTTCTTATAATTGGAATGATCAGGGCGCTTCTCCTCCCGGGAGCGTTTGATGGGATCGCATATCTATTCACGCCGCATATGGGGTCTCTGCTCAATGCAAGGACCTGGATATCTGCACTGGCCCAATCGGCCTGGTCTTGCAGCGCCGGTATGGGCATGGCCATAACCTATGGGGCTTATACGAAGAGGAAGAGCGACACGAACCTCAATACCTTCCTGACAGGTCTGGGGGATACCACCATTGCATTGGTTGCGGGGATCATGATATTTGCAACGGTTTTCGCCGTCAGCCCATCACCTGCAATGGCAGAAGCTGCCGTTGAGGAAGGGGGTTCAGGCCTTACGTTCATCTATCTCCCAAGCCTTTTCGGCGAGATGGCGGGAGGCCCCATTATCGCAGTGTTTTTCTTCATGGCGATGGCCTTTGCAGCGCTGACCTCAATGATAGCGACATATGAGAATGCCGTGAAGAACTTCGTCGATGCGGGATGGGACAGGAAGAAGGCGATCCGCCTTCTCACAGTGGGTATGTTGATATTGGGCCTTCCCTCGGCTCTGATAATTCTCCCGGTAAGCGGGACCCCCCTACCCGTGTTCCTTGACAATCAGGACTTCGTATGGGGTCTTGGTCTTATTGTGTCTGGTGCGTTCATATACTACCTTGTCGTGAAGTACGGGATAACCCGGTTCAGGAACAATATGATCAACAGCAGATATGATGATATCAAGGTAGGAAGATGGTTCGATGTCCTTTTCAAGTTCATCATACCCATCGAGCTCGCGGTGATGTCCGGTTGGTTCCTGATCCAGACCTTGACCGCTCCTTCGGAGGAGTGGTGGTTGGGAGGTGTGTTAGGTCTCGGCATCCTCCTGCTCCAGTGGGGGGTATCACTGGCGGTCCTGATCTTCATAAGTAAAAGGGTGGGACCGAGGATGATAGATGAGGGAATGGACATGGGACGGTCCATAGATGACGATATAGATATCCTTGAAGGCCCTCTGGTCGAGGTATTGGAGATCAGGGAAGCGATGGATAGTGAGGGACCCATGACCCAGGAGGTAGGTACATGACGGAAGAAGAGAAGATATTGAAGATCCTTAGGGAGCAAGGGGAGATGTCCACCTCGGAGCTTGAGAGGGAGATCAAGAGGAGAGGAGAGGCCTGTCCCGACGGGGCGGTAAGGACGCTGATGCTCATGAAGACCAAAGGTATCATCAAGAGCCGGATGGACCCTGCAAAGAAGGGTTGGGTCTGGAGTCTGATATAAGGTTTGCACCTTTGTTATTCTTTTTGATCTCAGAGTAAAGGTTTATTACAAGATCCCACCCTTACCACACAACCCAAGTTGGAGTGAAATATCAGGAGAGTAGCGATCATGGGCCTCGATATAAATTACACCGCCAGTTCTCGTAACTTGTCGACCATGGCAGTGATATCCTTACTGCTTCTATCGTCACTGACCCTCATCTTCACGTTCATGGTTCCCGAGATAGTGTCGGGGATCGTGGTCCCGGAGGGGCCTCTTACCGGTGACACCCGATGGGGAATTGCAGACTCCCCCGTATTGCTCGAGGGGAACGTGTCAGTACCTGTGGGCAGGACCCTGAGGATCGATCCCGGAGTTACGGTCCAACTCCCTCCGTCGGTCGGGATCTGGGTGGAAGGTGCCATTCTGGCCGCCGGAACAGAAGCATCTCCAATAATTTTCGATAGATCTCATACATCCTTCTTTTACGATGGTATCAACATCACTCAGGGAGGATACGGATACCTGGACCATATACTGATGATGGGGTCTGCTGGAGGGGTAAAGACGATGGGCATGGGGTCAAGAGCATATGTCTACAATTCGACCCTCATGGGGAATTCGGCAGGTTTCAGGGGTATGACGGGTGGCTATGGCTGGGTCGTCAACTGCACATTCAACGCTCCAAGAAACGTCACGGCTCAGAGTTCTGCAGAAGTGCACGAGGGTAAATGGTTCTTCTTAAGGGCGATCGATGATTACGAACAAAAGGGTGTGGATCTTGTATCGGTCAAGGTATATGGTAAAAAATATCCGACCGAGCTTGATGAATGGACGGTCTTCGATCCCACATTGACCGGTCTGGTGACCGGATCGGATGGAATAATGCCTCCTATTGCTGTCAATCAGTACAAGCATATGGGATCCACATCGTCTGTCAAGGTCGAGATCACAATGAGGTGGGAGCGGTCCGCGTCAGCAGCATACTGGCGGAACGACCTCAAGGATCCGGGTCTTTTTATTGGAGATAACTTCAATATGACCTGGTACCTGGATTTCACACCACCTCCAAAAGTGGAAAACCTGACCGTCGGCAATAGGACCGGGACAACGATAGAAGTTCTATGGGACCTTCCGAACCCTCCGGGAGATCTACAATGGTTCAGAATAGATTACAGGAGAGATGGCGCTCATATTTCCGAGACCAAGTCCGTGAATGCCAAGGACAAGGCAAGGAGTTTCATCATCGATGGCCTGGAGCATGATACTCTCTGGAATATCAGCATCCGATCAGAGGATTATTATGCAAATACGTTGGGGTTCTTCGGTCCGGTCTTTGGAAAGACCCTCGATATCATTCCACCCCAACCTCCCAGGAATTTCACTGTAGAGGGTTTCGGAGGGGATTGGGTGCAGCTGAAATGGACCCCAAGTCCAAGTGATGATATTATCGGCTTCTGGATATTCTTGGAAGCCGTCGATAGTTCATGGAACCTCTCGATCTATATCGACAACTGGATGTCAGTGACCGAGAAGATCACCGGCCTGCCCTCCGAAACCGAGATAGAAGCCTATATCGTTGCGGTCGATGATGCCGAGACCCCGAACTTCGGCCCTCCATCTTCGACCGTAGCATTTACAACCCTTGATATTACACCCCCTGTCGCACCAAGGCTTGAGTTCTTCCCCTTGGATGCAGTACAGTATATACCTGGCTCTTTGTTCTTCAACACATCTCTCGTTGGGTTCAAGGTCAATGTCACAGGAGAGAACAGGACAGTGATCGAGATCAAGCTGGACGGAAAGGATTTCACGGACCCCGAAGGGATAATAGAGAGATGGACCACCTATGGGGGTGTATTCCAGTACTATTTCTTCCTCAACGAAGGAAAACACACTGCCCAGTTCAGGTCCATTGACCCATCCCTGAATGCTGGTCCATTTAACTCATCGAACATATGGGTGGACCTGAAGGACCCTGAAATGTTCATAGAGGGGGTCGACGGAGGGACGATCATGTCCTACGAGGGACAGAACGTCGACCTTGAGCTGAATATAACCGATGAGAGCGGGGTCGATCATGTCACCTGGACCATTTCGAACAACTACACTTATGAAGAGGTCCAGGGAACGGACCTATCGATAGACCTTGATGTCGGTTCCTATTCTTTGACGGTAACAGGTTACGATATCGCGGGGAACTGGGAGACCCTGGAGTATGATCTCATCGTGGCCATCCCGGACACTCAGGCACCGGGTGTCATATCGGTCGAACCGGAGGATGGAGCGGTCAACATCGAACTCGGACCCTCTATCTCCATAAGGTTCTCCGAGCTCATAGAATGGGATGCTCTTCTGGCATCCTTGGTCCCCGAGGGCGGGTATTCCTCCGTGATACTTGATTTCGAACTGAACGTGGAGACCAGGACCATCACTTATCACCCTGAGGATTCACTCCAGGATGGAACGAACTATACCTTCACCCTTGGACCCATCAGGGACCTTAGCGGGAATTCCGCAAATGATCTCGTGATCACGTTCAGGACCATCTCGGTCGAGGATATCGACGGGGATGGTGACGGCATACCGGACATCTACGAGATCGGCTACGATTTCCTGTCCCCCGCAGACAATACGGATGCGGCCGAAGACCAGGACAGGGACGGACTGACAAACCTCCAGGAATACCAGTTGGGGACGGAACCGGACAATCCCGATACGGACGATGACGGCATTCCGGACGGTATAGAAGTAGGTTGGGGAATGAACCCGAAATGGGCATCAGATGCCCAGGGTGATATGGATGTGGACGGTTATACGAACCTGGAGGAATACGAGAAGGGTTCGGACCCCCTTGATCCTGAAAGTGTTCCAGAGGTGGATGGAACGAGTTCTGGACTCTGGCTTGTTATATTGATAGTGGTCGTCATCATCATATTGCTGGGGGCGGTGATCTTGGCGGTCGTCCTGTTCCACAAGAGAAAAGATGATATGACGCAGGGATCGGAAGAAGCTGCCGAACCGGAGAAGACGAACGATGGACCAACATGGTCCGAGCAGGAGAAAATGACCCGTAAGGAGTGCCCTTTCTGCAGTGCGTCCATCGAGGAAAGCATGTCCTACTGCCCTGAATGCGGAATGGACCTTCCCGAGGACGAGATCGAGGAGGGCTCATTGGATGAGGGTCCATCCGGCGATCATCCTATGGAGGATCACAGGGAGGAAGAGATCAGCCATCCCGGACCGGAGGACCTTATTGACCCTGATGGAGCGGGAGCCTCGGAAGAGGATAGAGAAATGATGGCGGACTGACAGTCTTGGACCGTCCACCCTCCGTGGAGACCGCGGGTCAGCCTCCATCGGAGGCAAATGATGATATCTGCGGGTTCCTATACATAGGTGATGAAGAATCATTGAAAAAGTGGGAAACCTTTTTATTTTGTATGCATGATGTATGTCATCGATACAAGAGGTGGGATGGATGAAGGTCCCGTGCAAGAAATGCAAGGCTAAAATGGATTATCCCTTTGACAGGTGTCAAGAATGTGGTTGGGTCCCCAAGGGGGACCTTGCCAAGAAGGCCAGGGTGTTCGCTAAAAAATACGAGGAAAAGTACGGGGTTCCCGAGAAGAAGCCTCTTAAAAAGAAGCACAAGGACGAGGGCAAGCCTTTGAAGAAGAAGCATGCTGACGAAGGCAAGCCTCTCAAGAAGAAGCATACTGACGGGGAAAAGCCTCTTAAAAAGAAGCACAAGGACGAGGGCAAGCCTCTCAAGAAGAAGGTGGTTCTGGAAGAAGAGACCACTGTCTCAAAAAAGAAACCAAAAGGTGAGGAGAAGGGGAAGAAGCCAGTAAAAAAGAGAGGCTTTGACATCACCAGCGATGGAGATGAGGGAGCTGTAAGGTCCAGCTACCGTCCTATAAGCCTCGAGGATGATGAGGAGGAGATCTTCGTAGTGGGAACTGGAAAGAAGAAGTCCAGAGATCGATACGAAGAGGAAGAAGAGGAGGAAGAAGAGGAAGAGGACGAGGAGGAGGAAGAGGAAGAGGACGAGGAGGAAGAAGAGGAAGAGGACGAGGAGGAGGAAGAGGAAGAGGACGAGGAGGAAGAAGAGGAAGAGGACGAGGAGGAAGAAGAGGACGAGGAGGAGGAAGAGGACGAGGAGGAGGAAGAGGAAGAGGACGAGGAGGAGGAAGAGGAAGAGGACGAAGAGGAAGAAGAGGAAGAGGAGGAAGAGGAAGAGGACGAAGAGGAGGAAGAAGACGAGGAGGAAGAAGTCCTCAAGATCCGGTGTAAATGCGGAAATATCATCAAGATAAGGTCCAGAAGGAGACCATTGAAATTCATATGCGATGATTGCGGTCGTAAAGGTGTTCTGAGGGAAGAACCCGAGGAGGAAGAGGAAGAAGAAGAACCTCCCCGCAAGATGAAGAAGAAGAAGCGTCCGACCAATTATGACGATGATGAAGAAGAACCTCCCCGCAAGATGAAGAAGAAGCATCCGGCTCATCATGAAGAGGATGAGGAGATAGATATTCCCAAGAGGAAAAAAAAAAGAAGGTAGGTAAAGCCTCTCTAGCGGTCGAAGAGGAACCCCCTCACAAGAAAAAAAAGAAGAAGCGCTCGTCCTCTTATGAAGAAGAGGATGAGATCGAACCTCAACGACCTGTAAAAAAAGCCTCCAAGATAAAATGCTGGAACTGCGGCGCGAAGGTCTCGAAGGGATCCGGAAGATGTTCCGAATGCGGGGCCGGGCAGAAGATCGCGTCCCACTCCAGTGATGATTTTGATTTCAAAGGCCCCGATGAGGCAGGGGTACAGAAAGAGCCGGCATACGATAGGATGTTCATGGACCAGGACGGTAAGAAGAAGAAAGGTGAATCCTGCCCGGTCTGCGGGACCGGAATGGTCTATAAAGAGAGGGTGGAATCCTGGTTCTGCCCGAAGTGCAAGAGCTTCTACTGAATCAGAAGATCGTTGTCATCATGTAGGTTATTCCACCACCGATACCGAACCCTGAGAGGACACCGGTGACCGCTCTCAATACATTGTTGGACCTCCTCCAACCATTGTACTGCGTGAAGCCGTCGATAACAAGCGGGAGCTGGAGCAGGATGAATGATATGAGGACGATCAATGCAGAGATCTCCAGAGTGATGACAAGGGGGATCCCCAGGACCAGACCGATCAGTATAGAGGGGTAGAATGTCGTGCATCGCGAACAGAGAGGTAAAGGTCTCCCTCTTAGCCAGAAACATCGGTCAGGGTCACCGTGGCAGGCGATCCTAAGAGATCTACACCTGTCATCCACGATCGGACCACCGAGGTCATTAACGGTCATTTTCGACCTGAGAACGCTGTCATTTTCGTTCATTTTCGGTATGCAGAGGTGTCCATAGGAGATAAATCTTTATGGATAGGCACCTCTGGCCTCGCTCTGCCAATACATATCTGCCCCACAATCTTTTTATAATCTGTAATTGTTGAAATCGGGCTAAAGATATCTGGGCGACGGCATCGTAGTTCATGCGCAAATGCCACCTGACCAATATCAAGAGGAGGAAGAGCGTGTCCCGAAGTCCCGTACTATCATCTCTTGTAATAATGATCACCCTAATAACATCAGCCCTGCCAACGGTAATCGGGGGGAACGAAACACGGTCTGAAACCCCCGCATCCCTGGACCAGGATTCATACGTGGTCCTTGGCAGGGATGATACCATGTCCATACTGGGGGGAGAATCGGGGGTACCCTTCGGTTCAACGGTCGCATCCGGCGACCTCGACGGAGACGGAAGGGGTGACATCGTGATCGGGGCCCCGATGTCAAGACTTGGTGCGGGTGGAGGTGCGGTTATGGTATATTTTGCTCGTGAACCGGATGAACTTTTCACATTGATCGGGCACTACGATGCTGACCTTGTCATTACAGCGGGTGATGTCGATGATTGGTTCGGAAGCTCCCTTCTCGTTGAGGACCTCAACCTGGACGGAAGGGACGATCTGATGATCGGAGCTCCCTTTGCAGATGGTCCCCTGAACGGCCGGAGGGACTCGGGAGAGGTTTATGTGATAACGGGCAGGCAGCGGGTCTCCTTTGGTACTTCGATGCAGATCGACAGGGTGGGGCTTTTCTGTCATGTATACGGCAGGGAAGGTGGCGACCGGCTGGGTACTGCTCTCGAGGCGGGCGACCTCGACGACGATGGTGTACCTGAATTGGTAATACGGAGCGAGGGGCACGGTGGGAAAGCTGATCCGGTCGAATCCGAATATGATAACGAATGCTTTGGCTCCTGGGAGATCGAGGTGATCAAAGGGGTTGGAACGGGCATTGGTACGGTCGATCTTTCCTTTTCCAGACCCATGGTAAGATATTTCGGAGAAGCCGTCGTGACCGCCGATGCATATGCCACTCATATAGGGAATGGCCTGGCAGTGGGGGATTTCAATGGAGATTCCATTGGCGATCTCTCGTTCAGCTACAGGTTCAATGGGGAGGGTTATGCCGTCATCATGCTCGGGGGTTACACATATCCGGGGGTCCCTCTGGGAACCGACATCCAGGTCCACCAGGGAACAGATTTCTATCCAGATGTTCAGTTCAGCCTCCGATCCGGTGGTTGGGAGGAGGCTTCCCTGACGTTCGCGGACCTTGGGGGCGGGGATGAGGACGATCTCGTGATCGGCCTTCCCTATGCACCTGGTGTGGAAACCTGGAGGAAGAAGGCCGGACAGTTCGATATCCACATCGGACGCAATGTCACAACCGACATTCAGCTGGGGCGTTCGGATGCCAGTACAACATCGTACGGAGTGGATTCATCCGATCTTTGGGGGAAGACGACCCTCGGGGCGGATATTGACGGTGATGGTTACGACGAACTGCTTGTAGCCGCACCGGGAGGTGACGGTGTGGACAACCTTGAGTTCGACTGCGGAGAGGCCTATCTGTTCGACATTGATGGATCGTTCCCTTCCGTCCTCACATTCCAAGACTCCATAAAAGCATACAAGGGCAGGTCAAGGGAATGCGGTGCTTTCCAGAGCATGGCCGCATCGGAGATGCTGATCGACGGTCAGGAGGAGGTCCTGATATCCTCCCCCAAAGAGGTCGTCGATCTGGGCCCCACGGTGGGGACCGGCCTTGTAAGCTTCCTATCTCAATCAAGTTCTTTCGATGCATCGTTCGTCGGTCAGTTCAATGCCTCCTGCTTCGGGTCCGCGATGGTAGTGGAGGACTTCGACCAGGATGGGAACGATGACCTGGTAGTGGGGGATTATCTCGGAGGTGACCCGGGTCGGACAGGATACGCGCATATGTTCTTCGGTGAGCCAGCTGGTTGGAGCGGCAGATATTACGCAGCGGATTCTACTGATATTCGCTACAATGATGCCATGAGCTTTTCCCGTTTCGGCTGGGCAATGGCAACAGGAGACCTCAACAATGATGGCTATCCCGATCTTGTGGTCGGTGCGCCCTCCGCACAGATCAGCGGGCTGTACAACGACGCTGGAAGTGTCCACATCTTCTGGGGGGGCACGAGGTCCTACATGATGACCAGAACCAACCTGACCTATACCGGCTACCTTGTCGAACGGATCGGGTCCGCAATTGCAGTGGGAGACCTGAACGGTGACGGGATCGACGACCTGGCATTCGGCGCTCCCTACGATCACGGAGCCGAGACCGCTGACAGGTACCATGCCGGAATGGTCTATATCATGTTCGGACCCCTCTCCGGAACGACAAGTAGGAGCGTCCGCAATATCTATGATGTCAAGATCATCGGAACGGAGGATACAGAGTTCATCGGGGAGACCCTGGCCATCGATGACATGGATGGGGACGGGATCGGTGACCTGGCGATAGGGGCACCCAAGTCGAAGGCCGGGTCCATCACCAGACAGGGAGTGACCTATGTCCTGCGGGGCAGGAGTACCTGGAACCAGGATATCGATCTTGTAACAGAACCGAGCCTTCGTATATTCGGAGCCTGGCCCTATGATGAGGTGGGATCATCTCTTGTGGCCAGGGATATGGATGATGATGGGAAGGCCGAACTCTTCCTGGGAAGCCCATCGGGAGATGGATTTCAGAGAACCGTCAAGGAAGGAGGGAACCTATTCATACTTCAGGGGGAGTTCCTTGCATCAAGGATGCCCTCGGGAACGATCTCCCTGAGGACAGAGTTCAATGTGTCGGTATGCGGTGATCAGGTCAATCAGAGGACCGGATCCTCGGTGGACCTGGGGGATATTGACGGGAATGGAGATCTGGACGTGTTCATAGGGGCCAAGGGGTTTCAGGACCCGATAAGCGGTCTCGTCACGGGTTGTGTCCATGTGTTCCCACATTCTTTACTGACCTCCTCTTTGACCATCAATACTTCCTCCCTGCCGCTGATCTCCGGCTTCATGGACAATGATGAGGCAGGGTCCGCCCTTGCGGGGAAGGACATCACGGGTGATGGCAAGTATGACCTGTTCATCGGAGCTCCGGGTGCCGATCCCTTGCTGGACGGCAGCAGCCCTGGCGTGGTATATCTTTGGGAGGGGAAGGACCTGTTCAGCCTATCGGTAAGGACCCAACCCCTTGAGATCTCAGGCGCTGTGGAGATAGCCGGCCCACTCGATAGACCAAGGGATATCCTGGCACCCGGGGAGGGTCCTTATCAGTTCAAGGTAGCGGCACGCTCCCAGGTAGGTTACGAACATATTGACACAGTAAATGTCCAGATGATGAGCCAGGATGCTGCAGGTTTCGCCGAGCTCAGCTTCGACACATCTACCAAAGAATTCTCCATCATCGCCACCGGGGACTTCGAGGACCAGCTCATGTTATATCCTTCACTGAGTACTGGCAGGACCGATGGGGTCCAATCTTGGTTCGTTGTGTTCATGGTCAAGGTCGGCTGGGACCTTCCGGACCCCGACCTGATAGTGACCTCGACCAGTGGCACGGTCGGATCGCACTCCAATTACCTCAACGACGAGTTCGTTGTCGATAGGGAGATCGGGCTGGACAGCTCATATCTCAAGGTACTTGACCCCGAAGGATCCCCCGTCAAAGGCTGGATGAAGGAGGATTCGGAATTCAATGTCTGCAATGTCTCACTGGTCCACGGGACATCCGGAGTACCGTTCGGTCCCAACGCCACGAGAGTGGAGATATCCCTGAAACGCCCCGATGGTATCACCATCGGTAAGGCAGTTATGAACGGGTCCTTCCTGGACAATATCACAGCCGTTCCTGGTGGGGGGTTATATGGAAGGGACCTGACATACAGGCTGACGAACGGGACGCTTCCCAGGGGGGCCGAATGGAGTCAGGATGTAACCTTCAAGCTAAACGTCGATACGGTAAAACCACCTCCGGTCTCATCTTTCAATATCTTCCCCGACGGGAAGGAATCCGGCATCTCGGACGTGGATGATGATCAGTTCATAGAGGTCTACTGGACCGAGGTTTCGGACCAGGGAGGTTCCGGTATATCGAACTACACCCTGCGGGTCTTGGGGCAGGATCTGAACATCATTTCTGAGATGGATTACCTGGTCCCCGGCGATCTGATATTCCTTCCCGGAGGAGCCTATACCCTCTCGTTCTTCGCCTGTGACAGGGCCGGGAACATCGGTCCTTTCGAGAACCGTACCTTATTTTTGGATATCAATGATCCCAGGTTCTACGGTGCTCTCCCAGGGGATAACGCATGGATAAACGACTTCACGAACGGCTTTTCCATAATGGTCTCCGATGACGGTGTGGGTATCGACATATCCTCTGCAATGTATCGGGTCTTCCGCTCGGATGTGAGGATCTTATCGGATTGGATGCCTGTCAGGGAGATCACGACCTTCGATGGTTCAGTCCGGTTGAATGCGACGGTCCCCTCCGCCAATGGTTTCGGGAATTACATACAATGGAAGGTGAGCGATCTGGCCGGACAGACCTCGATATCTCTTCCATTCTCCTACAATATGGACATCAACCTTCCCACCATCGATATCGGCGATCAGGACGGCATGCTTGTCGGTCCGGGATCCTTCTCGTTGGGCTGTTATATCGAGGATACCGGATCGGGTCTCCTGCTGGATTCCATAAACTACCGGATCGGCTCGAGGGATGAGCTTTATACCCTGCCCTGGACCGATCTGGGTATGTCCGGAGCCGGTGCCAGCGCTTCCCCTTCGGTCAATGTACTACCATCCTACCGTGGTTGGGGTTTCGGCCAGTGGATGGTGAGCGATATTGCGGGAAATATGGTGGAGAGCGATCTCGTTTCTATCTACATAGATGACGAGATGCCCGTATTCAACGGTTTCCTCCCCAACGGGTCCACGGTGCTCAGGGACCGAGATGTGATGGTGACCGCTTTCATAATGGAGGAGGGGTCCGGATTGGAAACATCCAATGTAGAGTTCTCCTATTCGACGATTAGCGGGTGGGTCCAATTTGGTGTTGGTGGGTATTCCCCGTGGCTGAAGGTTGACGATCTGGAGGATCGGGGGGGCGGGTCGTACGCAGCTTCCGTCGAGGTCCTCTTCGACGAAGGTCCTTTCAACCAGATAAAGTTCCGGGTCATAGACAGTGCTGGCAACGGATGGGTGGTCTCGGCCCCTGTCAAGATAGAGGTTGCGATCACCGAAAGGGACCTCCTACCGATCTCGGTCTTCACGATCTACCCGGCCGTGGACACCATCAAGCAGGGTGATACCATTGTCCTTGATGGGTCGGTCTCATACGATCCGGAAGGACTGGAACTCACTTATGTCTGGTATTCCGACCTCGAGTTCTATCCATTGCAGGACAGCCTGGGCAGCGGAAGGGTCCTCAATGCAACATTGAACACTCCCGGTGTACACAGGATATGGCTGGTGGTCTCCGACGGAAAGAATGTGGTTGAATCCGAAAGGTACCTCCTAAGTGTTGTTGTGCAGGATGAGGAGTCATCGGGAGATGGCGGGAACAAAGGTTCGATATGGGACAGGTTCTGTGACTGGTTCCCGCTCCTGCTGGTCTCTCTCCTCATCGGCCTCATCATAGGTGGGCTGCTGGTCTATCTGCTGATAAAAAGGAGCAGATCGGGATCTCCACGCGAGCCCGATCAACCTCTGGTGGATGCTGTTTACGAACCTGACCACTTTGTTCCGGTATGCCCTTACTGCGGAAACGATGTCAGGCTAACGGACGAGTACTGCATGAAATGCGGTTCCGTTTTCACAGCCGAGGACAAGGTAAAGATGGAAAAGGCAGGTAAAAAGAAGAGAGGACGGAAAAGGAAAGAGCTCCTTTTAAAACCTGGTGAGGAGGGACTGGTGGAAGATACCGACCAGGACCTGGAGGAGGAACCGGAGGAACTAACGGAAGAGGATGTGAACGATGAGGCAGAGGAAATTCCGGTATCGGACGAGGAGGAGGACGAGGAAGAGGAAGAGGTGGATGAGGAGGACCTTGACCTCTACGATGAGGAGGACCTCGAGGACCTGGAGATGGAGGAGGAAGATCCGGATGATGAGGATGAATGGGAGGTGGGGCAATGAACAACGTGAGAGCATGGAGCGCACTGGTCATCTTGATGCTGGTGTGCACGACCTTGATGCTGTTCAATGTTGACGATGCCGGGGGTTCCATAGCTTTCGAAAGCGACCGGATCATCAACAAGGACCTTGGCACCGAGTCCCAGAGTTCACCGGACATCGTGGCGGATGGCAATGATGTGTACATATTCTGGCAGGACCGGAGGGATGGTAACTGGGATGTATTTTCGAGAGCATCGCATGATGGCGGTCTGACCTTTGGTCAGGAGGTCAGGGTGGACGATACTATGAAGACAGCGACCTTGACGGACGATCTCACAAGCCAGATGTATCCACATGCGGTAGTGGCTTCGGACGGAACGGTCCATGTGGTATGGAGCGACGACCGCGAAGGCAGGTCGATGATATTCTATGCTCGCTCCGAGGATCACGGGTCCAGTTATTCGACCAACACCAAGGTGAACGACCATTTTTCCGGAACCCAGTCCTTCCCCGACATCGATGTCTCGCCTTATGATGAGCTGGCAGTGGTCTGGGAGGACACCAGGGACCGGCCAGGATATCCTCAGATCTACGGATCGATCGATAGAGGTTCCGGTTTCGAGGGAGCTGTAAAGATCTCCGACGTGACAACGATCTACAAATGCACTGTCCCCAGGGTGAGCTTTCCCGAGAGCGACCGCGTTCATGTTACCTGGGTGGACGACAGGGTCTGGGACGATGACATCTACATGGCCACCTCGCTGGATGGGGGCGATACCTTCGATCCGTCCATCAGGATCAGCAGGGACCCGACCGGATCGGACCAGGGCGAGCCCGATATCGTAGCGGACCAGGATGTTGTTCACATAGTGTGGAGGGACCCCAGATCAACCTCTGCCGATATCTACATGGCATCATCCATGGACCTAGGTATGACGTTCACTCTGGACCGATGCGTGCACCCCAACGAGACCTCCGGTTATCAGATGGAGCCCAGGATCGCCATGGACACAGGGGGTAACATCACCATAGCGTGGACGTCATCACCCGGTATCTCTGATTTCAAGTCCGATATCATGATGACAAGGATATTCTCCAATGGAACATTCGATCGAACCTATACTGTGAACGAGCCGGTCCAGGGAACTGTACAGGACGATCCGGCAGTTGCAGTGGAGGATGGAGGATTGGGATATTTCGTCTGGAGAGATAATCGGAGGGAGGGACAGACGGATATATTCTTCACCAGGACCACACAGTCCGGGGAAGCCGGTTCTGGACCCAGGCTAGAGGAAGGGTCAGTGGACCCGGTGATGGGTGTCGTGGACGATACCTTCCATTTCAAGGTCACTTACTACGATGTCGAGAACGATCCTCCCGATCTGGGCTTCCCCAAGGTGAACATCTCCTACCGGACCATGGGCGGGTCTCTGTTCCCGTACCCCGGTTCCCCTTTCCCCATGACAATGCGAAAAAGCCCGGCCCCGGATTTCGATTACCGCAACGGTGAGACATATCTGCTCTCGCTTGATGTTGAAAGAGAGCTTGACCTCTACTTCTTCTTCGAGGCAAGGGCCGCTTCCGGGAACAGGACCTTGGTGACCACCCCCGTGATGAACCTTCCGAAGATCGATCAGAACGGTCCGACCTTCGAGCTCTGGGAACCGGAGGAGAACGAATGGATCGACCGGAACATAGTAAGGTTCCAGCTGTTGATCAAGGATGATATCTCCGGGGTCGATCCATGGTCCGTATTCTATCAGACCTTTCAGGAGGAGAAGGGCGAATGGGACCGATGGCAGAGGAAGGGTGACGTCAACATAATAGACAACCTGACCGTTCTCTACGATGTCAATGTCACATTCCTCGAGGGAATGAATAACCTGATCAGGTTCAGGGCAAAGGACATGCTGGGGAACGGGGGGGAGGACGAGGAGTACTCCATCAGCGAGACCTACAAGGTTTGGGTGGATGCGACCGGTCCATCCGTTCTCATGACATCACCCAGGTCGGGGGCCGTTTTCAACGAGACTGTCGTGTCCTTCACGGCCAGCATCACTGATGGTGGAATAGGGGTCGATCCGGAGAACATAGATGTCTCCTATTCAGTTGACGGTGTAGATAAGTTCCTTCCATGGCAGAACCTGTCCAGCATAAAGGGGAGCTATGAGGTTGTGGAGGATGCGGTCGAGATCCGCTTCAACCTGTCCCTCTCGTTCGGTTTTTATAATTTCGTCCGGGTCAGGGCCAGGGACCTCCTTGGCAACTCGGGGCTGTCCGCCAACATACAGATCGTGGTCCGGGAGGACCAGGAAGAAGCGGGAGATCGCCCGCCGTCTAAGGTTTCCTCCATCCAACCAAAGGTCTCAGGGTCCGTAAGGCCGCATATCACCTGGTCCCCTTCGTTCGATCCGGATGGTGATCTCGTGACCTACAGGATATCCGTGTACGACCAGTCTTCGTTCATCTACATTGCAACGGATGAGGAGATAACTCCCGGGAACACCTACTGGGACCCCGAGATCGACCAGCTATTCGTTCCGGGTCACCTCTATCTTGTGGAGGTCGTACCTGAATCGAATGGTTTGAAAGGTCCGGCGGCCAATTCGACCCTGATCATATCCACCGATGCCAATTACCCGCCCGATCCGGTGGTGGACTTCGAGCCGAAGGCGACCAGTGATAGAACTCCGGTGATCAGCTGGACGCCGGCAGAGGACCCTGATGGCGACAAGGTCTATTATTTCATCAGAATAGGAAGATACTACGGAGGGTCGGATGTCCTTCCATGGATATCCGTCCTGACCGATACCAGATATCCGATCCTCTCCCCCCTTCAGGAGGGGGTGTACTATATCGATCTGCTCTCCTCTGACGGAAAGGATTTCGCTCCGATATCGCATTTCTCCATGTCCGTCGGTGTTTACAATCCGGTCCTGAAGCTCCAGAGGATGCTTGTGGTCGTCTATCAGGACAGCGGTGTGACCATCAATATGACGGTCTCCAACCACGGGTTCACCTTCGACAATATCAAGATCAGGGTGGATGGAGATGCGTTGCTGAGATCGGATATGGAGATCACGACGGGCGCGAACCAGATAGAGGTGGCACCGGGCTCCTCCGTCAACACGACGTTCCACGTCGATGCCGCAAAGGATGCCAAGGTGGGAATGTACTCACTGAACATCACCATCACCTCGCTGGACGGGATCAGTTCCTATACCCAGCCTCTGACCATCCAGGTAGTCGATCCGAAAGATATCCATGTCGGCCCGGATAGTGATGCTGACGATGAGAACGGGTCGAATGTACAGGCCCTCATGATCGTGTTCGTTGTACTGCTCCTGCTGATAATCGCCGCCATGGGGTATGCCTATTACCGGATGGACAAGCAGCAGAGGGAGGAGAACGCGGAGATCGTCGAAACTCCCAGGAAGCAGATCCCCGACGGCAAGACCGGAAGGAAGGAGCTCAAGGGCGAAAAGGCTGGTAAGAAGGCCCTACCTCCGAAAAAGTGAACATCACCCTCCAGATTCCCGGAGTTCCTTTCGTTTGATCTTTCCGGAAATGGTCTTGGGAAGCTCCTTGACATATTCCACGAGCCTCGGGTACTTGTATGGGGCCGTGGTGGTCTTCACATGGTCCTGGATATCCTTTGTCAGCTCTGTTGATGGTTCATACCCTTTGGCCAGGATGATATAGGCCTTCACCAGGATGCCTCTGATACCTTTGGGGTCTGAGGCACCGACCACCGCGCATTCTGCCACGGCCGGATGCTCCATCAGTGCTGATTCCACCTCGAAGGGACCTATGCGGTAGCCCGAGGATTTGATGACGTCGTCATCCCGTCCAACGAACCAGAAATAGCCGTCCTCATCCCTGTAGGCCATATCTCCGGTGTAGTAGTACCCGTGGTGAAAGGCCTTCTCCATGGCTTCGGGGTCCTTCCAGTATTCCTTCAGCAGGCCCGGAGGCCTGACGCCTCCAAGGTAGATGGCTATATTCCCCTCCACTCCTGGAGGCATCTCTTTCCCTTCATCGTCCACGATCCTGACATCATGCCCCGGTGTGGGCTTTCCCACCGACCCGTACCTGATGGGCATGAAGGGAAAGTTAGACAGGACGCATACGGTCTCGGTCTGCCCGAAGAAATCGTAGATGTCCAGTCCGAAGGTCTCCTTCCAGACCTTTATGACTTCGGGATTGAGGGGCTCCCCCGCGGACATGCAGTGACGAAGGCACAATTTGTACTTGCGAAGATCCTGCTGTATAAGCATCCTGTAAACTGTCGGCGGTGCGCAGAAGGTCGTCACACCGTATTTCTCCATTGCCCGAAGGAGGCCGTCCGGATCGAACCTGCCGGGGGTCTCCCACTGTATTATAGCAGCGCCCACTATCATCTGCCCGAACAGTTTGCCCCAGGCAGCCTTCGCCCAGCCCGTCTCGGATATGGTCCAGTGGAGATCGCAGGATGTCAGAGCCTGGGCGAACTTTGCGGTGACAAGGTGCCCAAGCGGGTAGGCGTGCGTGTGAAGTACCATCTTCGGGTGACCTGTCGTGCCTGATGTGAAATAAATGAGCATCGGATCATCGGACCGTGTCCGTGCGATCCTGCCAGCGTCCAGGTCCATCGAGACCTTTTCCATCTCATCTCTGTAGTAAAGCCATTCCATGACCGGGGCGTCGATGACCATCTTGTACTTGAGCGAAGGGCATTCTTCTGCGATCCTCTCCACCCTTCCTATGTGATTGACATCGGTGATCACCATGTTCGCTTCCGCGCGGTTGATACGGAACTTGATGTCCTTCGAAGTGAGGAGGACGGTACCCGGCATCGGGATGACCCCGAGTTTGAACATGGCTATCAGGACGACATACCACTGTGGAATGGATTCCAGCATGACCAGGACCCTGTCCCCTTTTCTGACCCCGAGGTCCAGCAGGACGTTGGCGAAACGGTCGGAGAGTACCTTCAGGTCATAGAAAGTGTGGTAGCTGGATTTCTCCCCATCCGCGTGGATGGATACAAGTGCCAACTTGGTCCTGTCCTCTGCCCATCTATCTACCACATCGAAGCCGAAGTTGTAGTATTCTGGGACCTCCCATTTGAATTCCTTGTACAATGTGTCGTAATCCTTTGGGCTTTCCGATCGGCACTCAACGGGATCCATTTCCATCACCTTTCCGTCCACCCCATCGGATATCCATCGTCCCTTGATCTACCGGGATAGCTATCGTTCAGGGGGGGGCAGAAAACGGAAAAAGGTAGTCCTACTTAACCGTTATCATAACCATGTCCGGCAGTTCGAAGGTGGTCATTTCTTCTTCTCGGGTGCGGGGATCTCTTCTGTTATCCCTCCGACGTTCCTGGCCATGTCAATGTATGATCGAAGGTTCGAATTAAGGTTGATCATGAGCTTGGCACCATCGGGGGACCCCCCTCCGTGCATACAACCGGGAACGCCAGCGCCGATGGTGAGCCATTCTATCAATCTCCCTATCCTTGCCCGAGTTTCGCCATCGATACTTGCACCGAGGTACTTCTTCAGAAGACTCCCGTACCTGGGATCCTGGATGTCCCTGTATGATGGGAGGCATCCGGTCTCTGCGATCCCGCCTGCGATCTCCTGGGCGAGCCTCTTTGTTTCGTACGGCAGCGTGGCAACGTGGACCTTGTTCACGTTGGATATGAGCATGTCGGGGGCCCATGCACCGGAAGGATGGAGTTTTCCGAGCGCGCTTGCGGCCACGCCCATTCCGAAGGTCGTCTCATTGTTGATGGCCATCTGGGTGATCTTGTCCTTGAAGACCTTCTCGTGAAGGCCGTTCGACCTTGCGATCAGGATAGAGGCACCTATCATCAGGTCCCCCTGTCCTGCCACGCATCCTCCTATGGCAGCCCTGTAAGGGGCGATGAAGTTCATAACGGCCTTCATGGAATAGGTGTGCTCTCCGCACATGAACACGCGCTCCCTGGGTATGAACACATCCTCAAAGAGCAGGTACGCCTGTGTGATCCCGCCATGGTCTACCGGGTTGTCGAACCCCTCCTCCTCCTCCCTCCTGTCGCTCGGGTGTCTGGTCTCGACAATGGTAAGGTTCTCGATATCCCTTGGTATCGCAAAGGATACGGCATAGTCCTTATCTGGCTCCTTGTACCCTGTTCCGGGGAGGATGAATATCTCGTTGGCTGCCGCTATTCCGCATATCATCACCTTTGCACCCCGGACAACTATGCCATCATCCCTTCTCTCCACGACCCTCAGGTTCATGTCAGGGTCGTCCTGCTGTGAGGCGGACCTTGACCTGTCCCCTTTCGGATCGGTCAGCGCTCCCGCAAGGGTGATGTCGGCCTCCTGCGCCCCTATCAACCATTCGGTCAGCCTTTGATGGTAATCCGTCCCCAGCTCCTGGTCCATGTCGTAAGTGGCCGCCCACATGGCGTTGATACCGTTGAAACCGGCGCACCTTCCCCCGGTGCATGTTCCTGTCAGGTTGAACATGAGCCTCTTCATCCGGCAATTGTTGATCATGTCCTCGGCGTTCCTGATGATGGAAAGATAGCGGACCACCCTCTTCCCCGTGAGGTGGGAGGTGGTTGTCAGCAGGTCCCTGTAATCTTCCTTCAATGCGGCATCGAATATCTGGGCGTGGCCCTCCACCGTCCTTTTTGTGGAAGGATGTGCGGTCACGTCCTTGATCAATTCGCCGAACTTGTAGATGTTCGGCCTCATCCGTCTCAGGCTCTCCCTGTACTCTTCAGATGTCCTCATTTCATCCCTCCTTCATACTGAACGTCCATTCGCACCATATACGCCCCATCCGATCGTCGGGGGGGCACCGGATACAGTTCACTTCCAGATCCTCATTGAACTCCCTGGCGAAGGCCTTCAGGAAGCCGAAGCGTACCTTCTTGCAGGGGAATACCGAAAGACCGTCCTTCAAACGGGTGTTCTGGACCCTGCATTCGACGTTCCTCAGGACGGTCCTTCCCGGGTGATATTCCCATTCCTTGTCCTCGAGGTCCATTGTCCAACCGGAATACTTGAGGCCTCTTATCATATCCTCGAGTGTGTTCCCCAGACCCAACAGCTTCTTCAATCTCCTGGCCTCGATCTTTCCCATGACGGCCCAGACCTCGGCATCTATCTCGGTGGCTGCTTCCGTTCCGAACCTCTTCTCTATCCCCAGATAGTACAGTCCATCCACCGCCCACAAGTTCCGAAGATGCATGAAGGTCAGAGCGGAGTACCTGTCCCCGTCGAGTTCCTTCAGGAGTTCCCTTTCCTCTTTCCTGTCTGCCATTGTCCGATCACCTGATATGCTAGAAATGGATGCATCCGAAGAATGACGTCATCCACAATAAGCTTTGTTGTATTTCCGGTCCAGGTGGAGTGATCATCCTTTTCAAGCTACTTGTTCGGACCATCTCATGATGGTCGGTGCGTGGAATGCCCAGGTATCAAGCGGATCGTGTGGGTGTATTGAAATGCTATGAGAATATCGGATCAGAAAATATCCTTTCTGAGAGATTATATCTGGCGGGCACGTCCGGATTCGAACCGGAGACATACAGCTTAGGAGGCTGTCGCCTTGACCATGCTAGACTACGTGCCCGTGCAATGGCTCGAACTGGTTGAAAACATACTCCGATATATATCTGACGGAAGGTGGTAATATTGGCCGGCAGAACATCCCGAAGGTTCACCAGCCCATTCTCTGAAGCTTCCGGTCCTCCTTCGTGCTCTTCTTGAACTCCCTGTAATGTTCCCTGCAGAGATGAACGTTGCCTCTATCCCCCTCCAGGGATAGGCCGGAGGCTTTAGCCTTCTTGATACTCACAGACCTGACAGCCTGCTCTTTGCATCCGCTTACATCGCAGGTCTTTTCCACGGGTTCCTTGCGCTGAGCCACAGCGACCGCCTACCTGTATTCTTCCAGTCCATCGTCATCCTTGGACCTGATCGGGAGATCCTCCGGAAAATGCTTCAGGATGATGATATCCCCGACAGCCTGGACCCATCTGAACGGGATCAGGATGCTGTCCCCTCTGGAAACGAGCTTTTCATTGGTCGTTTCAAGGAAAAGGTTCTCTATCGTCGAAGTCTCGGAGTCGATCTCCACATTGTTTACATCCCCGATCCTTACGCCCCATGGAGTGAATACCTCCAGGTTGTTAAGCACACTGACCTCCTCGAGCATGTTCATGCACCTCTTTTCATGTATGTTCGTGCCAAATCTGTTGATGGTATTTTAACATTCTTACAGGGACATGGACTCAACTCTCCCTGTTTACCTCCTCGAAGATGTCCAGGTGCTCTCTGTCTCCTATGTCCAGGAGCTTCTTGAGAAGGATGATGATGTTCTGCTCGTCCCGGCTGATCCTGCCGTCTTTCATGGATTCCCGGATCACGGAGCCGTATATCTCCTTGAAGTTCTCCCTCTTCCTGTCGGAGGTCATGATTCCTTCCCCCTCCAGAAGCTTCATCTCCATCTTCAATTTGGTAGCCTGGCTCTCTTCCAGTCCCAGGCTCCTCTCGAGCTCATTGAGGATATCCTGCTCATCCGAGGTCAATATACCATCCCTGAGTGCGACCTCAAGGATACGTCGGTAGATCTCGGTCTTGTTCAATCCCTTTTTTACCTCTTCAAGCCCTATCAATCCGCTTTGGAGGTCCATGTGCTCCCGTTCCGATATCCCTAGGGATTCCCTCAACCCCTTCAGTAAAGCAACCTCTTCCTTGGTCAGTATGGAATCCTCCCAGGCGACCTTCAGGGCTTTCATGTAGATGTCCTTGGCATCGGAAGTGGCCTGTGTCCTGGGTCCTTTACGGTCCACAGAAACCTCTCGCTGAGAGGTTCTGTGCGGATTGTATACATTCCCTTCCTCCATCTCCATCATGAGCTGGACGGGGGTCTTGTTCACCTGGAATGTAAAGCACAGCTCGGAGAAAGTGATCTCCTTATCGTTCCCTGTCTCGTCCCTCAGGAGCACCCTTTTCTTGGAAAGGTTCTCCCAGATCCTCCTTGCGAGGGCCTTCCCCTCGAAGGTCAGGAAATAGACCTTCTTCCGCTGCCTGCCACCTTTCACGTGGGATACCTTCGTATCGAGGATATTGTCGGTTATCAGTTTATTTACGGCCCTGGGTATATGTTTTCTCTCGATCCCGATCCCTCTGGCTATCCCTGCCTGCGTTGCTCCTTCGGGGGCTTCGAACTCATCCTCATTGGGAATGAACTCCATGAGATGTATAATGGCCCTTTCATCCACGGTGAGGGTGATCTTCTTGGTCATCAGGCCGATATAACAAATTATCAGGTATTATAAAATTCCCATTATGCACATATTTTTTCAAATCACTTGGCGCTCCGACCCTCCATCTCCATGATCAGGGCGCGTTTTCTCCCATCAGCCCGGAGGATCGTCGCCTGCCTTTCCCTTTCCGCCGCTATTCTGTCCTCTATTGCAGCCTTTATCGGGCCTGCCGGGTCTATGTCCTTGATCTCGGTCCTGACAATATCAACACCGAAGGGTTCACCCTCGGCAATCATCTTCTTGCTGAACTCTTCGTTGACCTTTCCCTGGAGACGTATCAGGTCCTCGAGATCGTACATCAGGGCGAGTTTTCGCATGGTTGCCTGTGCGACCTGTGTGAGGGTGGATCGGTACTTGTCCACCTTGAGTATGCATTTGTCGGGTTCGGCCAATCTATACTGCACAATGGTCTCGACCACCATAGGGGCAAGGTCCCTGGACATGACCTCCTGTCTCCCCAGGTCCAATGTCTGTATCCGGGTATCCGCCCTGAACACCCTGGAAACGAACGGTGTGACCAGGTGGACCCCCGGACGGAGCTTTCTTTTATATCGACCCAACCTCATGTACACCCCGATCTCGTATTCCTGTATGATGATCAGGGAGCTGAAAAGGGCCCATACAAGAAGTACCATGGTGAGGATCACGATCGATGCGATGAGTCCGATCTCCAGGATGTCCATTTCCCTATCCTCCGTAAGTTCCACGGAATTCAAGTGGCGATAGATAATCCTTTGGCTTCCTGACCCTAGTTACTTGCTGGAATCTTGGTTCATCTTTGGTATTTGAAAAGAGAAACCCTTAAAAAGGAGCCCCTGTATTGCCTGTCGCTCTGCCTGCCGGGGAGTGTTTGAGCTCCCTTTTTGTGCCAATAACTGCGAACGTGGGATGTCCAATGTCGGAATACCTTGAGGAACTCGACCATAAAAGGAACAAGCTCAACCAGGAAGCTGAAGCCCATAGGAAGAAACGCGACCGTATGAACCAGGAAACCAAGCGTTATGCGGAACAGAGGGACCAGCTGAACTCCCAGGTCAAGAAACTGCTTCTGGAGGCCAACCGCTTCAAGGACAAGAGGGACGATCTGAACGTCAAGGTCCGCGAGGAGAAAAGCACAAGGGACACCCTCACAAGAGATTACACCGATCTGAAATCCCAGCTTGACAAGTTGAAGAAGAGCAGGATATCCTCCTCGGAGGAGCAATCCCTGGGAAAGCTCAAGAAGGAGCTTCACGGGCTCGAGTTCAAACAGCAGACCTCCGTGCTGGAAGCCGATAAGGAAAGGGCGCTCATTGAGAAGATATCACAGATCAAGAGGGAAATAAAGAAGAAAGAGAAGGAGATGGAAGGCAACGATGAGATCCGCGACCTCATCCAGAAGGTTAGGGATGCAAAGAAGAGGATGGATGAATCCCACCATCGGGTCAACGAATACGCGGACCTGGCCCAGAAAGAGCACGAAGCCATGATCGAGAGGTTCTCCGAATCGGACCGGATAAGGAAGGAAGCGGACAGTTCACAGGAGAGCTTTGTGGAATCGAAGATCAAGGCTGACGAGGAGCACCACAAGCATATCGACCTCATCCATCTGGTCCACGATATCGATAAGATCATATTCGGCCTCAGGCAGAGGAAGAAGGTTACCGAGAGGAAACCGGGGAAGACCCAGGTCCAGACCTCTTCACCCGCACAGACAGGCAAGGCCGAAGCAGAGAGGATCTACGAGAAGTTCAAGAAGGGGGAGAAGATATCCACCGAGGACCTAATGCTCCTTCAGAAATACGGCTTCCTCTGAGCATGCGATCCTGAAACCCACCAGCAGTTCGGAGATGACCGTCCATACCTTCAGCATCCCGCCGGGAAGAGCTACCCTGATATCGGAAATATCCCCCACTGGTGATCTGAAATCCCCGCTGGAGAAACCGCCGACAAGACATATTATTTGCTTATTACCTTCCTGCTTCACGGCCTTTGAGAACATGTTCCAGCTCTCCGTCAGCTCTCCTTCCGGATGTAGAAGGATGATCTTGGTACCCGATCCTTCCGGGTCCATACCGGACCTGATAAGCTCTATGGATGAACAAAGGTCCATCTTTTCGGTCGATATCAAAAGGGGCTCCCTTCCGGACGGTACTGACCCGGTCATCAGGAGTTCCTCGAAAAGGCCGCTGTAACGGTTGTAGTTCTTCGGGAGTCTGGTGGCCGGATCGACCCAGATGAGCTGGTCGTTCCTTGTATGGACATAGATGCCCAGCCTCCTTTGCTGGTTCAGAACGGAGTCAAGGGAGAGGAGAAGGAACTGATGGACGATATCGGGCCTCCCCCTCCTGTTCCTCTCATCCGGGTTGGCAAAAAGCGAGTGATGGAGAGATGAATCGAGAAGGACCATGTGCGGTCTCTTCCCGCGTTTTCTGGCGTTCTGCACCACGGCCGGGTGCGACCAGAACTCCCGGGGTACGAGTTCCAGCTCCGAATCTACCAGCAGGAGCGTGAGTCGAGTTCCACCTTCCATGTTGAATAGCTCATCCTTTTTCATCGGACATGACCTCTCTTGAACTCTTGATCATATCGATCACCTCGTAAAGGTCCTCGGCGATGTGGTCCGCAAATGGTATCCACTCATCCGCTCTCTCCTGTGAGGTGAGGAGGATGGTCCTTACACCTGCCCGGTTGCCGGCCTGTACATCATAGATATAATCCCCGACGAAGGCCATCTGATAGGGTTCGATGCCGTAGTGGTCCAGAACTATGTTGATGGCCTCGGGGGACGGTTTGGGGGCGGCGTGCTCTCTGGAGAGTATCATATCCACCTCGATACCAAGAACGTCGAGGGTCAGAGTGGTTGCTTCCAGAGAGTTCCTGGTGATCACCACCACTTTCATCCCAAGGTCCCGACACAGTTCAAGAAGCTCCCTTGCCCCGGGAGCGATCTCCGCTTTCCTGGCAGCCTCCTTTTCCATCTCCTCCAATCTGGATAGAAGCTCCTTTTTCTTCGGTCCGACCATCGATGTTATATACTGGAGGGTATCCCCCTTGGGAATTTGCAGATCCTTTCGGAAGGCACCAAAGTCAAGCTTCATTTTGACCAGTGTCCCATCAAGATCGAATCCCATAATCTTGACATTTCTCATAAGGCCACCCTGCAGAAATTTTCCAACATGTCCATACCCATCACGAGGTATATCTTACCATCGAACGATGCTATCCCACCTCATCCGATTAAGGAGAGGTCTATAACCCTGAGCTGCAGTTCCTTATCACCCCTCCAGCTGTGGACCTCGGGCATCCCGGCGATCGAGACCATCGTCCCCGGAGCAAGCTCTCCGGAATGTTCGCCCATATTGAACCAGATGCATCCAAGCGTAAGTTCCTGGTCAGTGACGGAGAACTTCAAGTGTTTTCCCTCCCCAACAGAAGATATATCATATCCGATGGAGACGTCACGGATGGAAATGACAGGCTGAGGATTGCCCATCCCGAATGGACCCAACAGGTCCAGGGCACTGATCGCAGAGAGGTCGAGTTCCGACAGGGTCAGGTCGAGATCGATGTCGATCACCGGTTCGAAGGTCCGGTCCGGATATAATTCATCCACAAGTCCGCAGAACCTTCTCCGAAGCTCGGGGACCAGCTCACTCGAGATGGTCAGACCGGCCGCTCTTTCATGGCCGCCATGTTCCTTCAATATGTCGGATACAAGACCCAGCATCTCCGTGATGTTGAATCCGCGGGGTGCTCTGGCAGAACCCCTGGCCGTATCGCCATCGATGGACAGGATTATGCTGGGTTTCCCGGTGATCTCCACGAGTTTGGCAGCGGATACCCCGATAACGCCGGGGTTCCATCCTTCCTTTCCGACCACTATCGCCGGATCCCCGCCAAGGCCAGATCCCTCGATCTCTTCAAGTATCTCCGATACGAGCCTCTTCCCTATTGCCTGCCTCTTGAAGTTCAGGGTGTTCAGCTCCCTGGTGAAAAGCTCCGCATCGAACCGGTCCGAAGTGAGCATGAGATCGAGAGCCATCCCGGGGTGCGACAATCTTCCCGCGGAGTTCAACCTTGGCCCGATTTTGAAAGCTATATCGCTGGTCCTGACCCCGTTCCTCGGGTCTATCCCAGATCCTGCCATCAACGATGAGAGTCCTATGCGTGAGGTGGAGCCGATCTGTTCTAGCCCGAAGTGGACAAGTACCCTGTTCTCTCCCACCAACGGTACCAGGTCGGATACCGTTCCAAGTGCAACAAGGTCAAGGAGCCCTCTGACATCCAGGTCTGTAAGCTCTCTCATCCTGAGTGCCGTGGCCAGTTTGAAAGCGACTCCCACACCAGCGAGTTCACGGAAGGGGTATCCCGATCCTTTCCATTTGGGATCGATAACAGATAATGCATCAGGTATCTGGGGTCCCGGTTCGTGGTGGTCGGTCACTATGACATCGATACCAATTTCCCTTGCCTTTTTAACCTCTTCGATCGCTTTGATCCCGCAATCCACTGTGATCAGTAAGGTATCCCCCCGATCCTTCATATCTTCAAGACATGTCATGGAAAGACCGTATCCCTCCTCGAACCTCGATGGAAGGAAATATCCGATTTCATCATGTGTTTTGGAACCTTTGAAGGCATTCACCAGAAGGGCCGTGGAGGAGATCCCGTCCACATCATAGTCACCATGAACGGTGATACCCTCCCCACACGAAAGGGCCTTTTCGATCCTTTTCACCGCTTCTTCCATGCCCGAGAACAGAAAGGGGTCATGGAGGTTCCTCAAAGTTGGATGGAGCAGGTCGTAGGCCTCCTCTGCGCTAGCCACCGATCGACCTACCATGATCCTTGCCAGGACAGGGTGTATATCCAGCTTCTCGGAGATATGGACTGCGAATTCCGGGTTCTCCTCGTGATATCTCCACCTCTGTCCTGTGAGGGTTCCCATGTACTACCACCGACCATCATTCACCGGCTGCCGGTTTAAAGCGTCCACCTGGGGTTGGCCGAAAGAAACCATCGAACAGATGACCCACCTATTCGTCCAGGTCCTTGGGACTGCCCGAGGTGTGGAACAGGAACTTCAGATAGACCGGACCCCTGATGTCCACTTTCTTCTTGTGGCTCAGAATGTATTGCAGGGCCTTGGAGGTCAACCTCATGTTCATGCCTTCAAGGTCTTTCACGTTCTCCAATAGCTTCACGGTATGGCCGATCCCCACCGCCTTTTCGATCTTCCAGGCGGCCAGTCTTGCGAACCCTTTCACATAGGATCGGTTCGTCCTTATGGCTCCGGACACCTCCATTTTCCTGGAAAGGTCCGGAGGGGCCCCTATGATCTCTCCATCCTTGACCCATACCTCGTTGAAGGCCGCCGGCCCCGTCAGACCGTGGCCCGGGGCCCCCTCCACGAGGACGACCTCTGCAGGCCTTCCCTGCATCCTCATCTCTGCAGCGCGCTCCCTGGAAACGAGGAAGTTGCCATAATCCGAGCCCACAAGGATACCGCTCCATGCTACCTTCCTGTTCACTTCAGGGCTCTCTGCGTTCTCCTTGTAGCATTTGTAAATGGCATTGGAGATCTCCCTGCCGTAATCGGTCTGGGGTCTTCTGATGTATTTGATCGATGCTGCTATCTCCTCGTCCGTCAGGTTCCAGGCCGCGAAGAACTGCGGGAAGTAGAGTTCCCTTATATCGGGATATCCGTGCTTGTACATCAGGGTCCTCTCGACACCAATATCCGCTATGAACACGGGAGCGTCTATGTTCCTCTCTCCGAGGACATTCCTGGACACCATTCCGCAGGTTCCGAGTTCCAGGTCACCACCGAAGATCTCCAGCTCCGTCCCCTTCTCGAAATAGGGGAAGTGATATGGCTTCTCGATCGTTCTGGTATCGTCCAGCTCGATCAGGTCGAACAACCTACGAAGGATGCGTTTTCCCTTCCTCAGGTCCATATCCTCATCAAGAATGGCAATGGACAGTATGTGGTATGTCCTGAAATGCCTGCTGTCCTGCCGGGGTTCTCTTCTAAAGAGTGATGCGATAGTGAAAAGCCTGATAGGGAACGCTTCGCGGTCATAGGTTGCTTCGAGGGTGGATATCCATGATGTGGGCATGAAAGACCTGAGCGTTTCCTCCTCATCCACCCTTTCTCCGTGGGTTAGCTCCGGGACCATGTTCATGATGGCGATAGCTTCGGTGTGTGAGATGCCAAGTCCATCCACTAACTTCCCAAGGAGGTCCTCTCCGCTGGTATCTTCGTCCATGGCGTCAAGGATGTTCCACAGTCTTGCCTGATCCATTCCCGGATCACGTTCATTGAGGACCATTTCGATCTCCTTGCTGGGAGCTATCGGTCTCATTCTGAGCCATGATAGATGGTAGATCGAGTCCATGAAGGCAGGATATAGGTTTCCGGTAAGCTGTTTGATGTCCCTTAGAGGCAGGAAGTCGGAGGTCTGGACCTCATCGAACCCTTTTGAGAGCATCTTCTGTCTGAGGTCCTCGACGACCTCTGAAATAGGGTGTGGGTGGCCGACCCCGGAGAAGTATTCGACCATATCCTCGAGCTTACCTCCCTTTTTCACCGTATCCGCAGGGTCCTTCCTGCTTCCCTTATCATTCATGTTCGGTGCCCCCGAGGTCCAACGGGACCCGCCCCGGTGAATACAATGCAACGGCTAATTCACCTCCGGTCCTGTCCAGGAGCGACCTGACGACATCCTGCTTTTTCTTGAGCGGGATCATCCCCGAAGGATATACCAGACCCTCGATGAGATGCCCTATCACCTTCATATTCTCGTACATCTCCGATGCACCCCCGAGATCGGAGCGAAGCAGTCTGTTGAGCGTCACCCTCCTCATCTCTCCCACCGAATCGCACAGACCAAGGACAAAAGCCCTCTCAGGAACCCCCAACGATCCGGGGAGAGGTATGTCCTCCACGATAAGCGTTGACCGGAGGACCTCCACCTCGCAGTACTCGGCAAGCGCATCTTCCACGAAGGCCAGTCCACGTCCTCCCCTTTCGTGTATCTCCATCACCCTGGACACTTCGCTTCTCAATCCGGACATGTCCACGATCTTCTCCTGCACCAGTTCGGAGATGAGCTTTCGGCATGAGCGGATCAGGTCTCGTGACAGGGAGAACGCCTCGTCACGGACCTTCTCATCCTCATCAAGCACACTTACAAGGGAACTTCTCAGGGCTTCGATATGGGCCATCCGGTTTACAATCCGCTGCTTCTATATAACCATAGCCTCATGGACCTTCGATCCTGGAGATCCTCATCTGGTGGGTCTGAGCATTTCCACGGGACGGACCCTCAGGGTCTTCTTTGCTGCCAGATATGTCGTGAAGACCGTCAGCAGCATTGTCAGAGCCCCTATAATGGCCACCAGCTGCAGGGGGATCATGGGTTGTACGAAGAATATCCCACCATCACCCCGTTCTATCAGATAAGCGGCAAGGTTCACGATGAATGGGGTCCCCAAGAACAGCGCACTGAGGAACGATATCATTCCAATGACCCCTCCTTCTGTAAGAAATATCTTCATGACCTCTCTGGATGAAAAGCCCACGGATCGGAGGACCCCTATCTCACCCCTCCGCTCCTGGACCGAGATGGACATGGTATTGAACATGATGAAGAAGGCCACCATTATTACCAGGACCGATGTGACAAGCAGATAGTTCACCAGTGAGGCCTTACTCTCCTTTGACAGCTGGCTCCCATCTATCCTGAACTCCTCGAACATGGAGACCGATCCCGGTATCATGCCGTCGAGAATGGACGCCTTCTCGTCGGTTTCGGATATCTCGTTCACCAGTCCGAAAAGCAGGGAAGTGGTCAGGAGTATGAAAGCTATGGTGAGGCTTATGGTCACCACCGTTGTTATCGACCTGAACAGATCGTGCCGGATATGGGAAAGGGCGTATGTGGCCGAATTGAAAGACCTGTCGGTTTCGTTCATTCCGGCACTCCCCCTCCTTTGTCGGGAGAGAGGCTTCTCATGCCGTCCCTTGAATGAGCCTTACCCCTGACCATACGTCCGTCCCTGATCTTGATCATGACCTTGGCCCTCCCGGCAACGATCCTGTCATGTGTCGCCAGTATCAGCGTCTTGCCCTCGTCGTTCAATTCCCGGAACAGTGATACTATCTCGCGTGCGGTCTCGCTGTCGATGTTCCCTGTGGGCTCATCCGCCAGGATGAGCATGGGGTCATTGATGAGCGCTCTGGCAATGGCCACCCTCTGCCTCTCCCCGCCCGAGAGCATTCCCGGCAGGTGATCGAAGCGGTCTCCGAGACCCACCCTCTCCAGCAGCTCTCCCGCCCTTTTCACGGGGGTCTCCCTTTCGAACATGACAGGGACAAGGACGTTCTCGATGGCGGTGAGCGAAGGAATCAGGTTGAAGAACTGGAATATGAAACCGATGTTGTTCTTCCTGAACCTGGCCCTCTGCTCCTCGCCGAGTCTGTTGATCTCCACCTCTTTCACCCTCACCGCACCCGAATCCGGTCTGTCAAGACCGCCGATCATGTTCAGCAGAGACGTCTTCCCCGATCCGGAGGGGCCCATTATAGCGACCATTTCTCCTTCCTCTATCCCTATCGAGAAATGGTCCAGGGCAGTTACCATGGATGATCCCACCTTGTATGTCTTGACAACGTCAATGGTCTCTATGAACGGTCTATCCGGCATCCCTGAGCACCTCCATGGGTGAGGACCTGATGATCATCAATAGTGGCGGGATAAGACCCAGGGCACCGGCCCCCAGGCCCAGGAGAAGGGTGTTGACGATGGAGATCGGATCGTAGACCAGCGGCAGGTCCAATCCACCTCCCAGCAAGGACAGGTTCGCAATATCGAGTAGGGGGATGATCACAACAGAAGCGATGATACCGGCCATTATCCCGAAGGACACGATGAGCATCATTGAGCTTCCCACAAGGAAAGAGACCTGGACCGAGCTCAGGCCAAGTGCCCTCAGGCTCGCCAGTTCGAACTTCCTCTCGACCACCGTGATCGTAGCGGTATTCACGATCACCAGGACCATCAAGGTCCAGCAGAGTGCCGAGATGAGGTATACCCAATCATCCATGACCTGCTTTACCTTGAACAATTCGATGCTCTCCTCGGTCGGTACATCTTCGGTCTCGCCCCTGAAGTGATCGTCCAGACCTTGCTCCATGGAAGAAAAAAGGATGAACAGGAGAGCAAGGCTGGCGATCCCTGCCGCGGACATGAAGGTCCTTGATCGGTTCCTCCAGACCTCACGGACCATGTATCCCAGAGGAGTGAGCTTTTTCGGTGTTCCCCACGGTGCACTCTTTTTCGCCCTTTTCCGGGTCGCCAGTCTGTTCTCCCTGTCCCTCATCTCAAAACACCATGGTTCTTCTTGACGGTCCTTCATACGGGGTGGGAGCCTTTCCGGGGCGATCATGACCCGATGGGTACATTAGCCTGCCCGGTCATGGGCGATCTCACCCGTTCGACCACTTTCATGACCAAGTCCGGATTAAATCCTTTCGGTTTTTAAAACGGCCCGGGTCTTGATATCTTCATTTACCGGGTGTATATTTCCCACTCATGGTTCCAAGACAGCGGGATGTTCGCCCCGGTCGCCCCATCATTGACAGGATGAGCGGTCTTGCCATCCTGTGCATGGTGCTTTTCGGTACCAGTTTCTGGGGGCTGGTCCTTGCTCTGGAGGTGATCCCTCCCGTGACCCTCGGGTTCCTCCGTGCTTTTCTGGTCTCTGTTTTCATGTTGTCCATGTTCTTCCTTCTCGGCAGGTTCGGGTCCAGAAATGGCTTGTTCGCAAGAAAGAACCTCCTTCTGGCCGGTCTCGAGGGGAAGGGAGGCCTGGTGACGGTTGTCTGTTTTGCTTTTTTCAGCACGGTCCTGCCGAACATCCTGCAGAACCTGGGCATGACGATGATGGACCCGGGCTCCACATCCTCCTTGACAGCCATGATCCAGGGTGTGGGTCCGGTCTTTACCATTATCCTTGCTGTGATATTCCTTCACGAGAAGCTCGGTCCCTGGAAATTGGCAGGTCTCCTGGTCACGGTCCCGGCAGCCATGGTGTTGACGACCTACGGGTCAGGTCAATGGGACCTGGGGTCAAGTGAGACCATCGGGGCCTTTCTGAACCTTATCACGGGTTTGAGCTATTCAATATCCGGATTGATACTGAAATACGCCATGAACCGCGGAGCAAGCCCGGTCCATCTGGTATCCGTGAATGCTATGTACGGTGCGGCAATTCTGCTCCCGGTGACGGTGTTCACCTGGATCATGGGGTGGGAGGGTCCCGCATGGATATTCCATGCAGGGGCCGACGTATGGTTGGCACTCTTTTACATCTCCATCTGTCTATACGGGGTAACACCTACGATATGGTACAGGGTCATTCGTTCGGGGGAGCTCTCGAGGGTCGGTTTCTTCGTGTTCCTCCTGCCGGTGTTCTCGTATCTTGTGGGTTTCTTCATGCTGGGAGACAGACTGGGTCCGGTACAGCTCGGAGCGGGATGTGTGCTTCTGGCAGGAGTAGGGATATCACAGATCCGGAGAAAAAGAATATTAAACCCTGACATTGATGGATGAATATGGTCGCATTTGATCCCCGCAGGATAATGGCCACGGCCATTGCACTCTTGATGATGAGCCTTGCGCCTATGGGCCTGGTCGGTATCGGGTCAGAGGGAACCCTGGTCCCCGATCCGGAGTTCGATCCGTCAGAAGGGGTCGATATGCCCACATGGAGGGTGGGGGACTACTGGAACTATTCGACAAGTTTTTCGGTTTCATATCTGGGTTTCAATGTCCCTGTTACGGGGTGGATGAACATGTCCACCGTACTGATAACACTGGACCTGACAAAGGACAATTCTCCAGTGTTTATCACGGATATCGTCGGGAACCTCACGGGGCGGCTCTACATACCATTATTAGGCATCGATGAGACCATATACGTCAACCTGACGGGATACATGTGGGAGAGGATACAGGACCTGTCCATGTACAGGATGGTGGTCAACGCAAGCGTGTCCGGCACCCTCTCCTCCATCAACGGGAATTACCCATTCGGTAACGAGTACGACCCGCCCATGGAGCAGTACGATTTCCCTCTGATACCCGATGAGGAATGGGAGGTGAACGTCACCACCAGGACCCCTGGAGGCACGGGTGAGGTGACTTCCGTGCTTCAGAACATGTCCTGCGGTTCGCCTGTCGAGAGGACCGTGCCCGCCGGGACCTTCATGACCTATCCCGTTTCCGATGACGATGTTCCGGTACTTTACAACAATGGAACGGTGGGTAACACGATAGAGAGGGTCTTCGACCTGGACATTCAAGGACTTCAGCTCACCGTCCCCTGGAAACTGATGGATTACCATCGGGAGCCCGAGGAGACAACGATAATGATATGGGTCGATACGGAGGAGCCTGTCATGGAGGATTCCTCTTTTAATGTGAGCGGTTTCCTGACGACCGGGAACACCGTCGTTTCCATTCTGTTCCCCGGAGGTCATATTGCGGCAACCATACCATTGACAGGGCCGCAGCAGACATTCACCAGGACCCTTACGGCCCCGAGGTATCCGGACAATACTCCGACCTCCTTCGATCATGGGTCATTCGGAATACTTGCTTTCGTGGGTGCTTCGGAGGAGCATGATGTCTGCACGGTGACCACTAAAGCCCTGGACCTCATGGTGGATGAGAGTTCCCTGAGGGTCTCCCATACTAACGAGGGGACAAAGGATGACATCTTCACAGCAGAGTTAAAGGTTTACAACACCATGAACCACGGGACCGGACCGTTCTCCCTGCTTCTCCTCGATGAGAACGGGACCGAGGTCCATTCCGAGATGGTGGACGGTCTTCAGGCCAAGGAGGTCCATTCTAACTCGGTGATCCTCGGGAAGCTGCTCCCCGGGAACCATTTGCTGGAGCTCATAGTGGATGTCATGGATGAGGTGCACGAGTACAATGAAACGAACAACAGGGTGAAGGTCCTGTTCACGGTAAAGGAGAGACCATACCTAAATCTGTCATCCAGCATTCCGGCTGGTGATATCTTCTTCAGCGAGGGAGATTGGGTGAACATCACCGCGGTCGCCTACAGGGGGGAAGAACAGATACCGACCTGGAACTGGTCGATCGACGGAACCGAGGTGGATCGGGACAATGACCTGAACATATCACTGGATTTCCTTGGGGACCTTTCCTCGAGGGACGCTCCTTACATCATCGCATATTCGCTGGACCCTTCATATATCCATGCGAACGAGAACGGTACACTGGTCTGGAACCTGACGGTCAGCAATGTCAACAGAGCGCCGCAGCTGCTGACCATCTCCCCCCAGGAAGCCGAGCTGGATATCTACGAAGGTGGGACACAGGCGCTTTCGATCGATACCGTGGACCCGGATATGACGGCCCCCTTGATCGAATGGAGCGTCAATGGGGGATCCGGAGGTCTGCAGCCCTCTGACGGTTCCTATGTCGTGTTCTTCTCGGACCACACGGGTCCCAACTCATCCGAAGGCTCTCCGTTCATCATAGAGGTCAGGATCAGCGACAGTGAGGACCGATCCCTGAACATTACCCATAACTGGACGGTGAACGTTCTTGATGTCGACCTCCATCCGACCGTGAACGTCACTCCCACTCCCGGCCCCATTGATGTCGACCACAACGGTTCTCTGGAATTCAGCGTTCAGGTGGAAGACCCCGATGGGGATCCTGTCAATACCCGATGGTACTTGGAGGGATCGGAGGTGGGGAACCTGACCGAATTCATATTCTCTCCCATCGAACAAAACCTTATTTCGGAGGGGACCGTTGACCTCGAGCTGGTCATATCTGCTGGAAGCTACGAGGAAAGCTTCAACTGGTCGATAAGGATCATCCCACCTCCGGACCCCGAGGAGCCCGAACCCCGACCTCCATCCGGAGTATCGATCTCGAGTCCCGTGGAGGGAGAGGTCTTCAATAACACCGAGGAGATCGTCTTCAGGGCAGAACACAACGACAGCAGGACGCTGAGGTTCACCTGGTACATCAACGGCACCTTTTACGAAGGCCAGTCGGTGACCCTGTCCGGATTGCTTCCTGGCAGTTACGCGGCAGTGCTAAATGTGTCCGCCGAGTCCCCCTCTCCCGGTTGGGCGGAGTGCACTGTTCATTTTACCGTGGTCCTATATCACGATAGGACCAATGGACCGGTCCATGATGAAAAGAACCACATCCCGTGGTGGATCATCATCGTATCTGCACTTGTTATCATTGCAGCTGTTGCCATTTTCCTTGTGGGAGCATCCAGAAGATCTGAGGACTGGGTGGAGGAATAGAGTTCATTCCTCCGGGATATCATGGTCTCTGGCCCTGTAGCTCAACCACAGAGCCACACCTGTTATAAGCATCATGGACACCATTACCAAAAAGGCCCAAAGCAGACAGGATAGCAAGGATAAAGGGCTCTTGTTATCCTCTGAGAGGACCAACCGGTCTATTACATGGACCTCCCCGGGTTCGATCTCCATCTCGAGCTTTACGGTCCTGAAACCCTCGGCCTCGAAGAGGACGGTCCGGTTCCCGGCAGTTAGGTCGATGGTGAAAAACCCATCCTCTCTGGACCTGGTCCCGTTCTCTCCCAGGGCATATATCCTTGCGAATTCGACAGGTCTCCCCCTTTTGTCCACGATATACCCCTGAACGGTCCCTTTGTTGTGGGTCGTGAACTTCCAGACGAAGTTCTCTAGTCTATTTCCTGCGAGGTCCCATCCGACAGCAGTGACGGTGTAATCCGTACCGAAATTCAGGTCCCCCCCCGGCATGAATATCAGACGGTCCCCTTTCCATACCAGCTCGCCCTTGACATCATCCATATGGAACTGCATGGTCGGTATGTGCATCCTCTCGTTGAACGTCATTGAGATGACTGTATCGACATCCACCTCATTCCCGACCGGAGAAAAGGTTACGACCTCGGGTCGGGTCTGGTCAAGGGTGAAGGAAGTGGAGACCGTGATGTCGTTCCCCGCTCTATCCCACGTCCTCACGCTGAACAGATAAATCCCCTCCATGAGGTTGACCATGGTGAAGGTGAGATCGTCCCCGACATCCCTCCATTGATCCCCCTCGATCCTTATCTCGAAGTGATCGATACCGGAGGTATCATCCGTACCGTTCCACCTGACTGTGACCGGGGAATTGCTGATGAACGAGCCGTCCACGGGATCCAGGATCCTCAGGTTGGGTGAAGTTCCGTCGATAAAAAAAGATACGGACCTCACACGTCCGTTCCCCGCTATATCGACAGCCTTGATATCTATCCTGTAATGGCCGTCTGGAAGGCCCCACAGGGACCTGTCGGTCCTCAACCCCATGGATGTCCAACCCAGATCGTTCATACGGAACCAGTAACTTTCCAGTCCGGTCCCATTGTCGCTGCCGTTCCATATTACCTTCACATCCCCGCTACGGTAATAGACCCCCTCATCAGGGGAGAGGACCGTGAGCTCCGGGAGATAGGTGTCCATGGTGAAGGATACGCCCTTCTCGAGCCTGTTGCCCGCCTTATCAATGGCAGCGACCTCCACAGTGTGAAAGCCATCATTGGAGAACAGGAGCGTGTGCCATTTATCATTATCCGCCGGTGTCCAGTTACCGAAGTCCGCCCTTACCTCGAAACCTGCCGTTCCCGAAAGTTCATCGGAAGAGGTCCATTCTATGATAACGTGTCGTGTATTGACGAACGAGCCGTTGTCAGGCCTGATAATGGTCAGGTCCGGTTCTGTCAGATCCACCGTGAAATTAACGGAGTCCATTTGAACACTGTGGTAGTTGTCAATGGCAGCCACGTGAACAGTATGCATACCCTCCTGAAGATCGGTGAACAGCTTTGTTCTGTTCAGCTCGACCTCTTTCCACATACCTTCGTCCAGCTTTATCTCGAAATGGTCTAGACCGCTTCCGTTATCGAAGACCTCCCATTCCACTGTGATATCCTTTTTGCTATGGAAGGACCCGTTTATCGGTGATGTGATGTTAACAGTTGTGGGATCAATCTCAAGCGTTCCTCTCACCACTTCGGACGGATCACTCTCTATCAACTGGTTCACAGCTGTTACCATGTAATGATATTCTACACCGGGTTGCGCAAAAATATGGTGATAATACAGAGATCCAGCATTTACAGTTGCCTGGTGTCCAAGTAAAGTGCCAGTCCCGATCCATATTTTGTAAGATCTGATCTTAAAGAAAGCTGTTTGGTCAGGTTCACTCCAGGATATCATGAGCTTTTTATCAACGGTTGTTATCGAGAGATTGGTCGGGGGGGTGACCACCGGGCATGTTGCTAGAGGATAATGGTCTTGCGGCATCAAAGCTCCGGTAGCTCCTATGGTATAGGGCAGATCGACGATGCCGTCCCTTTCGGAATCCGGACCTCTCCAGTCCCTCCAGTAATTGCCTATATCTGTGGGAGAGTTCCACCAGTTATTACCCATTAGGTCATATGATTGGAATTCCCAGTTACGGTAGGAGTCCCCAGTGCCGCCGTTGTAGAACATGTAGTTATTTGTAATGACGTTCTCATCGGACCATGAGAGTTGGATACCGTAAGGGGAGTCCGGGTCCAAATGGCTGAACACGGTGTTTCCCTCTATCATGCAATCTTGACATTTGTGAAGAAATATGCCCCCCTCTTCCTGATCGTATCTCTCCGTATCAAGAATGAGGTTGCCGACAATTTCATTGTTCCAGCTCTCGAACATCCTTATGCCGTTCCTTCCTGATCGTGAAATATTGGAATTCAAAATGGATGAATTCATGGTGTCCTGTATGATCATTCCGTATAAGCAATCGGATATCGTCGGACCGTCGATGGTCAATCCGTCACATCCCACAACCTGGATCGCGACCGTCGTATTGCCGAGTTCGATTGGGGACACCACACCCTCCTTTACATTGAAGACTATCAGCTGGCCTATCTCTGACCCCAGCGCCAGCTCGTTCAGTGACGAGTTCGAACGTGCAAACAATATCATCTTGCCGTTCACAGAATTCGTAGTGTCCAGATCGAGGTTCTGAAGCCACGGACCAGAGGAGTATTCGTCGATGATCACACCGCATCCGAAAAAATCGTTGTCCCGGATCTCTAAGGTGCATCTATCGAGTCTTACCGGGACATTATGCATCTCGTTCTCTACGAAAGTGTATCCGATGGTGTCTCCCAGATATATCTCGCTTCCGTTCTCGAAATGATTGTATCTTATTTGCATCATAGCGCAGTTGGTGACCTTCAGCGGTTTTGGAACTTCGGAACCTGATATTATTTCGTTATGATCCAGGTCCAGGTAGGTACATCCCCGGATATCGGCACCGAATCCATCATCGCTCCCTAAACTGATGTTGTTCCTGTACACCATACAATTCGTTTCATTTTCGATGTGTATGCCTTCAAATTCAGGGAGGTTGATCGTATTATCGATGATCGAATCGAAATTACCCTTATAAGCACATATACCGAGAGCACTTCCTTTGATAGTATTATCCGAAATTTCCGTGATAGAACAGCTGAAAACCTCGACCCCCCGGGTGCAATTTTCCAGAAGGTTGTTCGTTATCTTGATGTTCGAACAATCAATGATGATTATTCCGGACTGGGAGAATTCGATCATTGTGCAGTTTTCTATAGTCAGATACAATGTCGTGTTGTATATAAAAATACCATATGATATTCTTCCCTCACCATCTAATTCAAGGTCTCTGATGATAAAAGGGTCGCCTTCAGTACCGTTCCCGGGCCATCCTTCGTTACCGACCGTTGTTATCAGTTCAGGATCTGAGCCTATCTCTATCGGTCCATAGCTTGCCAGGATGCCTTGATGGTCCGGTCCATGGGAAAAGGACTGGTTTTGCAGGAGGCCTGGAGAAATTAGAAGAGTAACGATGGATAAGATCAAGAAACGGCCCATAATCATCTCCATACCTCATGGTTTACCATATCATGCAATATCGTGTTTTGTGATCTTCGAACCCGGATATCAAAGGAATCTCCGTTCCCCTTGCTTAATACTTTGGTGCATCTGTGAAACACCTATCCCTTTTTTCTCCTCTGATGGATGATGAATACCACTATCCCGACGATAATTACCAGGATGATGATCGATATGGCGATGGTGGTAGTGTTGAAGAGCCCTTTATCGTTCGAAACGCCGGTGTCATCATCGTCATCCGGGGTGCCGATATCCACGATGGTGAATGACATCTGCGCGGAACCGCTCCGGTATCCCTCCATCTCGGCAGTGACCTTGAGCCACCCCTGCTGGTTGGTGGTGACCTCACTTGCCTTGAACGTGATCATGAAGACACCGACGTCCGACCTCTCGGTGGAATAGGTCCCTCCCGATCTGTCCACCTTGATATCATCGACGTCCAATCCTGATCCGCCAGCTTCAATTATAACTGTGACCTCCTTGCTCTCTCCCTCTTCTATCATCGTAAACCTTGGCGATAGGGTCACCTCTATGATCCTGTCAGGGTCCAAAGGCAGCAGTATGTCGATCTCGAACTCATGATAGGTGCTGTGATAACCGTTCTTCGACGCGGAAATATTGATGACATCTATATCCTCGGTCTCCAGCTCGGGCGCGGTATATGTGAAGGAGTAGCCTCCCAACCCAAGGTCGTTCACCTCGGTTACCGTACCCAGCCATGCAGTGACCTGCACGACGACCCCCTCAAGTGGGTCATCATCGGACACTTCATAGATATTGACCGTGAGATCCCGCTCCTCCCCCATCTCGAGCTCCTCGATCTTTGGGTTCACCTCGATGTACATACGTTCCCTGGGTCCTTCGACAATTGTCTCCTCTTCCAGTTCCCCCCACAGGTTGCATGCGGCCTTGACCTTGAGGACATCACCGTCCTCGGCCAATACCTCGAACTCAAGGTAGAACACCCTGACCGTTGGCTGGCTCTCGTAGGTCTCTTCGATCACTGAGATATTGTTCCTGAAAACCTCAACGGACCCGATGTAATGCTGGGATGGAGCCGGTGTGGTGTGCGTTATGGTGATGTTGAGGATCTGGGAAGCGTAATCATACATAAGCTCGATGTCCTCCGGCGGGTGAGCGGAGACCTCCCAGTGCATGATCGTCAGACCGTACAGTACAAGCATCGCCCCGATAACAAGATACATCGATCTCGACCGTTGTTCCATCAGGAGCATTTGCATTCCCCTGACCCAATTGTTCTGTGACGGGTTAATACTTTTCGACATCCAAAAGACCACCCCCACCAAGATTTATCTATCTGCTCCCGATAAGGGTAACAGGTGATCTCGTGATAGTGAAAGTAGCGGTCAACGGGTACGGGACGATCGGCAAGAGGGTGGCAGATGCCGTGTCCCTACAGGACGATATGACGATTGTGGGAGTTACCAAGACCAGGCCGACATTCGAGGCCAGGATGGCAGTTGAAAAGGGATTCGACCTTTACGTTGCCATACCCGAGAACAGGGTCAAGTTCGAAGAGGCCGGGATCCCCGTCAAGGGAACCCTGGATGATCTCCTCAAGATCGCAGACATTGTCATCGATTGCACCCCGGGGAAACTCGGTGTGAACAACCTCGAAACCTACAGGAGGGCCGGGGTAAAAGCAATATTCCAAGGGGGAGAGAAGCACGAGGCGGTGGGATGCTCTTTCAACTCTCTATCCAATTATTCGCAGAACCTTGGCGTGGATTACACCAGGGTGGTCAGCTGCAACACTACCGGACTTGCCAGGACGATATTTCCGCTGATGAAGGAGATCGGTATCAAGAAGGTCTATGCTACCATGGTGAGAAGGGGAACGGATCCAAACGATTCCAAAAAAGGCCCCATGAATGCCATAATCCCCGTCCTCAAGGTCCCCTCCCACCATGGACCCGACCTTAAAACGGTCATAGAGAACGTCGATATAGACACCATGGCGGTGGCCGTTCCCACAACGATCATGCATCTGCACTGTAACGTGGTCGTTCTGAACAGACCGGCAACTTCCGAAGAGGTGATCTCGATCTGGAAGAACACCCCGAGGGTCAAACTGGTCGATGGAGGAGAAGGGGTCCTTTCCACAGCCCAGATCATGGAGATGGCAAGGGACATGAAAAGAGCGCGCGCGGACCTGAACGAGATAGCCGTATGGAAGGATGGTGTCCATGTCGTCGGCGACACCCTCTATTATTACCAGGCCATACATCAGGAATCCGATGTCGTTCCCGAGAACGTCGATTGTATAAGGGCGATGTTCAGGCTCACAGATGACAATCTCGCCTCAATCCACAAGACGAACAAGGCCCTTGGCATAAGTTGAGACGGCCCCGGGATATGTTTCGATGATATGATCCTATGCTCGTTATGATTAAATAGTAACCGTTCATTGTTCGTCGGGGTCGCCAGAAATGCCGACGCGGCAGATCTCCCCCAGGTGATACCTATGCATTTCGAGAGATCGGCTTCAGTTTTCCATCAAGCAAATGCCGGTGGAGGAGCACCGAATGTAGGAGCTTCCTTTGGACAGAAGAAGATGCCGGTCAAGAGACCCAGCGGAGGAAAACCCACCAAGGCAAGGTCGGGCGGGAAACGGATAGATGAGCTGCTGGGGGGGGGATTACCATTCAGATCATGCAGTTTGATACAGGGTCCCGCATTCATCGGTAAGGACATCCTTCTGTCCCAGTTCATTGCCGAGGGTATCAGGTCCGGCATACCCGCGCTTGTCATCCTCACTCAATCGACCACCTCGAAGTTCAGGAAGACCATAGTCGAGATGGACTTCAAACTGGAGGACAGGGAGCGGTCCGGCCTTCTATCATATGTTGACTGCCATGCAAAGACCGTCGGGCTCATGGGAAAGAACCCTTTCGCTCTTTACCTGAACGGTGTGGGGGACCTGGATGCGGTATCACACTCCATAGACAACTTCCAGTCCGGGTACAGGGAGAATTTCTTCTACCACCGTTTGATCTTCGATTCGCTATCGCCGATACTCCGGACCCACGGGATCAACAAGACCCTTTCGTTCTTGACCAACATGATTGCCAAGACGAAGGCTTACAACGGCATAGCCATGTTCGATCTGGCAAGCGGCATCCACAAACCCGAGGAGATAAACGCACTGGAGCATGTCATGGATGGTACCTTCGTCCTCAAGGAGGAAAAGGTAGGGCTCTTGATGATGGTCAAGGGGCTGCAGGATGTGAAGGGCAGGGACTGGGTAAGATACGCCTTCGATGAGAAAGGCTTCGATATTACAGGGAGCTTTTCTTACAACTACATAAAATGATCACCAGGGTCGATCCTGCTGGATGTCGTGACCCGGACCGGTTGGATGAAAGCAAATGGCCTCCTGAAGCCCCAGCTTACTTGTACCAGCATGGTGGAGCTGTTCTTCACTCCTCAAGGACCGGTCCATCATCGGGTTCGGAAACCATCTTCGTTCTGCTCCTTATAAACATCACCGCTCCTATAAGTATGACCAGCAGCAGTAGCGAAGTGATCCCGATAATGTATGGATAGATCTGGTCGCCATCTTCGGATCGATCCTTATCCCCCGTGCTGTAGATGAAGACCGTCGGGAGCTCTCCCGATTCGTTCGGTCCATCTCTGGACCTGGAGAGATGTACAGAGACCTCGGTCCCGTCCCCCCATCCCGGGTCTATCAATTCCAGAGTATAGGTTCCCGGGTCCTTGTGGCTTTCTATCATCCGGTACGATCCGATCGGTTCGGATAACCTGGTGAAGACGACCCATATTACCTGTCCCGTCTCACCGCTGGCCGTGATCAATACACCGCCATCCTCGTTAATTATGTAAATATCGTCTATGTCCAGATCCCCCATGTTCCCGTTGGGGTCGATCACTTCCAGGGTAAGGTTGTGAGCAGTCGAGGAGGCGCCATGGGGGTCAGTGATGTATACTTTCATCATGATGATCCCCGGGGCTGCGTCAAGGGGAACAGAGATGTTGATCACGAGACCGTTGACGGTAGCCGTGGGATGGTCCGTAACCGCCATCAATGATATCGAGGGATCGTCCACATCTTCGACGAAATAGGGTACGAACCTCAGATCGACCATCCTGCAGGTCCCCCTCTCGACCTGAAGGGACCAATCATCGGGAGCTATGAATTCCGGTGGGTCGTTGACAGCCTCGATATACACGATGTATTCTGCATGGGCAACTCCCCCCCTACCGTCCTGGACCCTCAAGGTGAAGGTCCCCACACCGAAACCGTCCAGGTAAGGTCTGATCCTGATGGTGTTGTTTTCATAGATCGCAACGGACCGAATAAGAGACGATGCGTTCTCCAGGTACCAGTAGAGCATGTCCCCATCAGGGTCGTACGGGGAGAGGTCCTCAAGGTCGAACAGGTGATCCTCGTCCTCAAGGATGTAAATGGATGGAGGGTCGTTTATGATCGGTGCGTCGTTCACCGGGGTCACGATGACTGGAACACCGCAGGACACGAACTCCTCACCATCCGAGACGTTCACATCGAGAACGAACGACCCGAACCAGTTCAATGCCGGTGTCATCCTGAGGGTGGTGTTCTCCATCTCGAGAAAAACCTGGGCATCCTCGCTGACGGTGAAGTTCCAGAGGAGATCGGTGTCATCCTGGTCCATGGCCCATTCGGAGAAGTCGAGTTCCTTCACGGAATCCTCCTGAAAGGTTATCTCGGCCGGAGCTTCGATCGTGGGTGGATCGTTTATTGGCAGTATCCTTACAGGGATCAGGATATCGCAACCAGCGTCATGGGGGTCGGAGACCCTCATGAATATATGGGTCTCTCCGTGGAATTCATCCTGGTCCGAATAGATGACCATGTAGGGTGAGATGGAAAGATCCACCGATATGATGAGCCCCGGGGCCTCGATGATCTCCAGGTGGAGAGTGTTCAAGGCGTCATCCACATCAAAGATGAAATAGGAAAGGTCATAGAAGGGTGATCCCCCTTCGGAGAAAACAAGCTCATCAATAGCCCCCTTCAAAGCGGGTGCATCGTTGATCCCGGTAAGGTCGACAAGTATGAACGTCCAGTTCGAATCGCCCATCCAATCCGTAACCTTGATCCTGAGCTGCATGCTCCCGGTAGCGTTCTCGACAGATGTGAGGACCAGCGTCCTCTCCCGGATAAGGGCGTTCACTTTCACCGTGGTCGTTGTGTTCGAATACGCTGTCCCGTTCCAGATCTCGTATTCGAGAACGTCCCAGGGGTCCATGTCGAAGAATATGGTTCCGAGATCATGATCGTACGAACCGAAATCCTCGTAGAGTTCGATGGTCCGGTGGTCCCTGTCATAGGACGGTCCTGTATTGTTGGTCCATGCGGCAAGGGCTTTTTTCGCGGTCCCTTCCTGGTCCATGAGCCCTGTCATTTCCCCGGGGGCGGGATCATGGAGCCGGGTCCATCCGATGATCTCCATATCGAGTCCCTGGTCGATGGTGAGCCTGGATGTCGCGTTCCTTATGAAGTTGGCCTGCTCCTCTTCCCCCCCGTTATCGGTATGGCTCGTCCACGATATCTCCGAGAGTCCGAAGGGTTTGGGGCCTGTGTGGTCGAGCACTCCGGAGTAGTAATCATCATCGATGTCAGAGACCCTGTCGATACCCGTGACCGAGAATGGATGGGAGGTCAGCACGACGAGGTCCAGCCTGTCCGGGTCGAACATCTCCGTGACGGACATGTCAGCCTCCCTGTTCTCGGAGACGACCTCCCTGGCAAAAGTGCAGAAGACCTGTGTTGCGGGAGAGATGGCCTTGACCTTATCATAGGCCTCCTGGTAGAGGCTGACGTAGTACTGGAATCCGTTATCGTCGCCTGAAGCGTTCCCGTACTTCTCGAACCAGAGGTTGACCTCGTTGCCCAGTGATATGTAGAGGGGGCGGCTTGCGTTGATCACGTCCTTGACGCTCTGCAGGTAGAGCGACCTCCATTCAGGCGAGTTCAGGGTGGAGGATGGAATGGATGGGTGTTGGACAAGGGTGAGACCTTCTTCGTAGAAGTTCATATTGACCAGAGGGAACATGCCGTTCTCCCTGATCAGTTGGTCCACGTTGACCTCTCCCCATGGACCTTCCAGGTCCGTCGATAGGTTGTAGAACGGAGAGGGAGCGCCCCATACCGGAACGAACTGTGTGAACCGGGATGCGTTTCGATATGCAAGCGAGAGGTCCCCCCCTTCGATCGGGTTCGGAAGGATCCCCTTGTAGTACCCCCATGGGGGAAGATCCGGATCATCCAGAGGTGTAACTGCCATAATGCTCAGTCCAGAGGTCTCTTTTGGAACGAGAATGAGCAGGGAGCCTGTCAGGACTGTGATGGCGATAAAGAATGAAGCAAGCCTTCTTCCGAGAGTGGCCATGCACCATCAAGAGGTAGCCTGCATATTTATCGATTATCATCTTAAGTGCATTGTTTTAAAGAAGGGCTACAGCACAAGATTAGTATTGCAGCTTGATATTGAACGATCGATGACATTTGCGGTCATGGTGGATTTCGACGGGACCATCGCGGACAGGGATGCATCCTACGAGATCCTCTACAGATTTGCAGTTGGTGATTGGTATTCTCTAGAGAGGAGGGCTTACGCCCACGAGATCACCATAATGGAAGCTCTCGGACAGCAGGCGGGGATGGTGAAGGTGTCCATGGAGGAGGCCGAAGCCTTCCTGAAAGGAAGGGTGAAGATGAGGGATGGGTTCACCGAGTTCGCTGATTGGTGCAGGGAGAACGATATATATCTCGAGATATGCTCCGACGGCTTCGATTTCACGATAGATATCCTGTTGGGACATTGGGGGCTGAATTGGATACCTTACACTTCGAACAGGACGGTCCCTTCAGAGATCGGAACGACCATAGAGTTCCCGCATCATCGCAAGGGTTGCCCCGTGAATGCCAATTGCAAATGCTCCCATCTCGAAAGGCTCAAGGAAGGAGCGGATCGAGTGATCTTCATTGGTGACGGAACGACCGATGTATGCGTCTCGAGGAAGGCAGACATCCTCTTTGCCAGGGACAGACTTCTCGAGATATGCAAAAAGGAGGGGAGGGAGTGCATCCCGTGGAAGAACTGGTTCGAGGTTCTTGATTCGGTCAAGAGGATCTGATCCTCCATACAGAACCCTAAAATAACAACAACCTCAGGAAAGCACGTCCACACAGTCACGGAAGCGGATCCTGACGTTGACAGGACAGCCGATCCTCAGGTTCATTTTCGATACGATCTTGGGCGGAATGAGGATGTCGCCCCCATCATCGGCTATCTTCCTCAAAGGTACCATGATCTCACCTGACCGGAAGTCCTCTCCCGGTGTGGTGATATCTATGATGACCATCCTTCTCTTGATCTCCGGAGGCAGTTTCCAGGTATATCCCGTCCAGCTGATCCGTGTATAATGGGAGCGGTCATCCCACTGGATGGTCCCCTCATCCTCGACGCCCTGTTCGAGACTGCTCTGGAATATCGAGAAGAGCGGGTCCAGGAAACGGTCCTCATGGTTCATGAATGCCTTTTGATTTATTACCTTGAGGAGGTGCTCAACGTTCCTCTGTCCGTGGTAGTGGGCCGTACCGCAGTTCACCTCGTTGGGTCGGGGTATGTCATCCATTTCCCAGACCTTGACCCCATTGCTTTCTTCGATGCGGACCGAAAAGATATCAGAGCCCATTTTGGTTCATCCCTAACGTATGTAAATGTACCTATGCTAAATAGATATGGGTAGATGTCCCCCTCATTCTCATGCCCCTTCAATGTATCAAGGTTCCATGAATGACCCCCAGTCACCCGGGCAGAAAATACACATGGGAAGACACCTTTTTTGATGCTTCACCATCTCTCATCGAAGGTATATTCCTCCCATATTTTCCTGCCGATGACGATCATCAGTTCGTCGTAAGTGATGACCACAACGTTCTCCGCAGCGTATCTCGGTGCATCATCGTATGCTATCCTTGGACATGCTGTGATCACGGCGACATCGATCCCGAGGGAGTGTAATTTCATAGGGTCAAGATCATCCATGACGATCGGAGAGGAGAGATGTCCCTCTTCCCTGCAAGCCGATAGCGCTCTGCCGGCAAGGTCCTTCCTGTTCTGCCCGGGTTTTGACCCTATCACCACCCCTATGAGCCCCCCGCTTTCGATCCTCTCCCTTGCAGCTGCTATCGCCGCCCATCTCTTCCTGAGAAATGAGTCGAGTTCTTTCTGATCATACCTTGTTACGGATCCTGTCATGGGGTCTATAGCCCACACCGTTTTCCTCACAGCACTGACCAAACCTATCGGATGGAAATCCCCTGTACCTATGTAAATTAAAAGATCGACCGATCCCGAGATAGCCTCCGGTGACCTGAAAGAGCATCCAAGCACCTGGCCAGGGAACTCTTCACGTCTCCCCGGACCCCCGATTAAAACTTCAAATCCCTCACTTTCGAGCTCTTTCCTAAGGGTCCCAAGGAGTCCGAGATGCTGTACCGTGGTAGCAAGACCTATCCTCTTCCCTTCGCTCTTGTCAAGGATATGATGCAATCCGTCAAGGAGCTGATCGGGATTCGCGTTCATGGGGGTGGGAAAGAAATGGACCGGAACCGAGCATCTGCTGCTCATTGATGGAATGTCGGCATGCCCCAGATGAATGACCGCCTCAAGTCCCAGGAGGTATGCCCTGGTCCCTGCATGATCGCATGCTCCGAAGCAGATCTCACCGTCGACGATGAAGGAGCTGCCCGACCTCTTCTCCAGCTCTGAGGCGATCGAGACGGCCTCCCGCTTCAGACCTTCCGGGACCTGGAGCAGGACCTTTCTGTACCCTTTCTCCTTCAAGGTCCGGCATATCTCGTCCATGGGAATGCAGAAAGATGAACCACCTTCCGATGATGGACCCATATCATCTTCAAGGTCATGAGAACTAATAAAACAATCCCCTGATCATTCAGAAGAAGGATGGTGAAACGAGAGGCGGACAGCGATCCGAAGTTCCCATGGGCGCGAGCACCACAGTACAGTATGGAACGCTGGTGGGCTTAACTACCGGGTTCGGAATGGGACCGGGTGAACCCCACCGCTGTGACCGTCCAACCCCTCGTTTCGAATGTGAGTGTTCTCGTTCATATATGCTCCGTCAAACGGTTGAGCCGGCAATCTGGAATGCGATCTGGACTGTTAGTGGTCGCGGGCTGAATACCTCGGCGAACCTTGGTACTTACACCCCGACTCTATCAAACTCATCTT
>JAFGLL010000101.1 GCA_016928095.1 Thermoplasmatota archaeon | reverse complement strand
GACGGATACGAACAAGGTCCTTGGTTTCAAGAGGGATGGTTCCGATTGGACCATGCAGGAGATGTTCGTGGACACGGACAAGAACAGGGGTATCTGGGTAGGCGACGTTGACCCCCTGATACCCGGGAACGAGCTATACTCGTTCGGTTATTCCGCAAAACTGGTCCAGATAACGGGATCCTTTGCATCCGGTTGGACCACAAGAACCATCTGGTCCGATGTTGCACGTGGACACGAGATACGGGTTGGCGACATTCATCCGGACGAGGGTGTAGAAATAGCGCTTGTGGGATATTCCAGGAATGTGTCGGTGGTGTCACTGATGGATGTCATCGAGACTCCAGCTCCGACCGTCACAGGAGCCGGTCCTCAGAACATCGCATCCGGGGAGGAGAAGGAGATCAAGCTCAACATCGACAGCTTCTCCAAGGTGTATTTCTCCGCGGACAATGTCGATGATCTGGAGTTCGAGCTTGTTCCTGGTTCGATGTATGCCTCCGGTACGCTGACCCTGAAAATTAAGGCAATGCACGTTGCTGAACAGACCACCAAGACATTGAACCTCGAGGTCGACTACGGGAGCGGAAAGATGACGGTCCCCATCGAGATCACCATCGGAGCGGATACCACTGCTCCCGAAGTATCCGGGATCAAGGATGCCGAGGACAACTCCATCGGTCCTGCGGACGAGGTCATGTGGAACTCGACCATCAGGATCGAGTTCTCCGAACCCATCTCACAGGCATCCTTCGATTCTGCAAAGACGAGCGGAACCCTGAAGCTCGAAATAGATAGCAAGGTAAAGGAAGCAGTGTTCCAGCTCTCTGCCGACAGGAGGAGCATCCTGGTGGACCTTGAACCCATGGAGCTCTCCGGAACAGCGACCCTCTACTTCGACGGGTTGAAGGACGATGCCGGCGTCGAGATCGACCAGCAGCCTATCGATGTGAAGGTAAAGGGAAAGGCCTCGGATGATGAAAACGGTGGAATGGCATGGATCATAATTATTTTGGTCCTTATCGTCATAGTGGTATTGGCCGTTATCATCTATTTCGCATTCCTTCAAAAGAAGGAGGGCGGAAGAGAGGAGAGGGATGAAGGAGACGGGATGCCGCCCGAGCCGAAGCAGATTTGAAACAGTTTGTCATTGAGGTTCCATGGGCGATATCAGGTCGGAGACACTCAGGAAACTGGACGAGGCGGCATCACGGGGCCTCGTGGACGAGGATGTGATGCCGCTCCTTCATTCGATCAATACAGCAGACGATCTGGTCACAACCTCCTCCTGCTCCGGCAGGTTCCAGCTGATATCCGTTCCAAGTACCGGGGACAAGGCAGGCTCCTGCATAATCGGGAAATGGCACAGGACGGTTTCCGAGTATGAACTGATGCAGGCCATTGACAGCTGGGACGGGAGGGGAGAGCTCCATCTCCTGGTCCAGCCGCTTCTGATACATGTCCGGGCCAAGGACATAGCATCCGGGGCCAGGTTGAGGAACATCGCCCAGGAATGCGGTCTGAAGTTCTCCACCATAAGGTCCGTGAAGCTGGACCCCGATGGCAAGGTCATCCCGTGGGGTGTCGTTGTCGAGATGCTCGGGACGGAGAGGATGGAGGTGCCCCTTGATGGGATCGAAAGGGACACACTTTTCAGATGCATGGGGCCATGGGTAAGAAGGGGGAACGAGCTGTTGATCCGCACGAAAGAACATATTCCCAGGCTCATCGAGGCACTCGACGGGACAGATCCTTGATGGGCCCCTGTTCTTTTGGCCGATATGAACAAAACGTTAAGAACCAGTATCTTTTATCCGTATCGTTGGTGGGATCCATGGCTATGATGAACAGAGTAGGGGCTCTACTTTACAACATCTGTCTCTTCGTGACCCTGGGAATTCTCTTCCTGGCGTCAAGAACTTCAACTTCGAGGACCCGAACGAGACCCAGGATTACAGTGATACGCTGAAGTTCTTCCTCTTTGGTCTCATCTGGCTCTACTACGCATTCGTGCTGGCCCTCACCGCCGGAGCATTGATCTCCAAGGCCAGGAAGAAGCGTGTAATGTTCTCTTTGATGATGATATGGCTCTGGGCCATGGTCATCGTGAACGTTCTGTTCACGTTCCTCCCCGATGTCCTGAAGGATGATTACACTACCCCCGTCTTCAGGTACTCCTTCATAGTGGCAACGATCGCCATGGCATTCGTCCCCGCCATGGGCCTGATATTCTACCAGTTCCCGGGGTCCATTGACAAGAAGATAATGCTCAACGACCTCAAGAAGAAGGTCATCAAGGAGAAGCAGAAGGCCAGCTCCTACTGCCCGGTATGCAAGTACCCTTCCGAGCAGGAATGGAACCACTGCCCCAAATGTGGTGCCCATTTCTCCGATTGAACCTCGTAGTGGTCACGGGTCCATCCTGCAATCCTTCTCGAGAGAGGGTATGGTCTCTCCCCTGATCTTCCTCCGGTACCAGTGGTTACCTTTCAGCCAGAGGAGAAGGAACGTGGGCAGTACAAAGACCGATGCCAGGAACGCGAACGACACCGACAGGGCAGTGACCTGTCCGAACTGTGCAAGTGGGGGTATGATCGCAAAGGAGAGAATGGCGAACCCGATGACCGTGGTCATCGCCGAACCGAAAAGGGCGCTCCCCGTATGTGAAAGGGTAGCGGTGAGGGCACATATCCCGTCCGGTATCCGGTCTCGGTCCTCCATGAACCTCTGCGATATATGTATCCCGTAATCTATCCCAAGGCCGACCGTTATCGCGGATATGGTGACCGTGACGACGTTCAGCGGTATTCCGAAATAATACATGCCCCCCAGCGTCCATGCTATGACCATGACCAGCGGAAGAAGGGTGATGAGGCCCATGAAAAGGGACCTTTTTGTCACCAGGAAGACCGCGGTCAATATGCCCAGGGATATCAGGAAGGTGAAGATAACGGACCGTGCCTGGCTCGAACTTATATCGTCGAGGATCACCTTCTGGAGCAACGGGCCGCCGGTGGCTGTCACCCTGTCCAGTTGTCCTCCCTCGAGCTCTTCCATCGGTCGGGCAGCATGGACCATGTCCTCCCAAACCTCGTCCGCGAGCTCGCCCGCCCTGCTATTCACCGGGACCCTTATCACCAGGCCCATATAATTTCCCCCCTGGTCCTTTTTAAGGACCCTCGAGGTCTGTTCAGGTTCGATCAGGAAGATCGCATCGTAGACCGTCGTGACGTTCTGCCGGTCAATATCCTCGTCGATGATCCCATCGAAATCCCTGTCGACGTTGGAGTGCCACAGGACATAGAAGTCGGTATCGTATGCAGGGGATGCCGGATCAGAGAGCCCTCTGGCGATCTCGACGGGAGAGTCGATCGGTCCGGAGCTCACTATGGTGCTACCCTCCATTGCATTGTCCTTCACCTCATCCATGGCCTTGAACACGGCCGGGTCGGAAACGTCCCCCTCGACGATCACGCAGGCCTCTTCGGAGCTGAAATCGAAGTCGGTCACGAGGGACTTGGATGCCTCGGATACCTCCACTCCGTCTGGAAGGAAATCCCTGAAATCGAATGTAGGCTCGAGCCGTGCAGCACCCGCCAGACCGATACCGGTGAGAACGATTACTGCAAGAATGACAGGTACCGGTCTGACAGCGAGCGAAGTACCGTAAGAAAGGACCCGGTTGATACCTCCGATGCCGGAAGGAACGAATGCCTCATCCTCTTTCAAACCAAGATCGGCGGCCCTCTTCCCGGCCCACCCCCACATGTTCTCTTTTCGGAGCTTCCTTTCACTCAACAGGGGTATTCCCTTCCTCTCCCTCCTGCGGTCCCGAAGTACCCTGACAGCCGGGACGAAGGTGATCATTATCACGAATGCGGCGAGGATACCCGTAGCATTGAGGATACCGAAGACCCTTATCCCCTCGGAACCGGCGGTCACGTTGCTCAAAAATCCTATCAGCGTCGTAACGGTTGCAAGCAGGATGGCGAACCCCACGCTTGCTTCGGCCGCGGTCGAGGCCTCCAGGACGTTCTTGCCCGATCTCAACTCCTCCCGGTACCTGATGGTCATGTGGATACCGTAATCGACCCCGAGACCTATTACAAGGACCGGAACGGTCGTAAGGGCGGGATTGCCTTCGAAGCCCATGATACCCCCGACACCGAACACCCATAGGATCGCCATGAACAATGCGACAACGTTCAGGATGATCTCGAAGGCCGATCGGAAGACGAGAACAAGGACCAGGATGATCGCGACCAGGGCAAGGGTACCCAGCACCATCATGGATGACCCCGATGCCTCGTTGATGGCCTTGTTGACGATCTCATCACCTATCACAAGTATCCTCAACCCCTCCTGGTCCTTTTCGATCACGTCGGCCATGGACTGGAGCTCCTCCTCCATCCGAAGGGCAATGTCGGGATCGAGGTCCGGTTCCGTGGTCAATATGAACAGGGCAGATCCGGCTGCCGATGAGCCATTCACGTATTCTCTGGATAGCAAGAATTCGAGACCTCTCGCCATTGGAGCGTCACTTGTATATCCCGAGAGTTGCGAGGGGTCGTATCCCTTGAACTCCAGTTGAAGCGGCTCTGCCAGGCAATCCACATCGATGAGAACGACACCACCGTTGAGGACCACTCTCTTCTCCTCCATCGAAAGGGATGATCCCTTTGAGGTCAAGGTATTGGTCAGGTTCCCGGCATCCGGACAAGAGGATAGGTCGGACATCGGGCCATCCCGGGTCACAGCATACGTGGCCACTGCCTGAAGGGAGATGTTGTAATAGATCGATCGGATGATGATGTCCGCTGGAGAGGTGACGCCATCGGGGGTGTCCAGGGTCTTGATGACTATATCCGTGATATCGGAACCCTGTATGGCCTCTTCCAGGTCAAGCATGGCATTGAGCGAACCCGGTGAGAGAACGTTCCCATCGGACCTGAAGAGGACAATAAGCTGTCCTGACTGGCTGCCATACTCTTCCCGGACCCTCTGGTCAGCCCGCGATATCTCGTTATCGGGTGCGAACGACCCTTCATCGGACCCCATCTGGAAGTCCATCGAGAAATAACCCATTATCAGGGTGATGATCAGTATCCCTGCAATGAATATCCATGGTGCCTTGTTGATGGTCTTTCCGTAGGCCTCCAGAGCCTTCAAATCGTTAACCCCCGACGTTCGATCATTTATCCGACAAGGCCTCCGAGGACACCTGTTCGAGGTTCCTTGAATATTTGCCTGTTATTAAATGAAATACCAAAAATGTCAGGTGGATGCTCAAATGCAGCTTCCTTTTCGGAAAGCCCATTATTCGGACCTGGTCCATTCCTCGCTGTATATGATCTTACCCATCCACAGGTCCGATCTGACATCGGTCTCGGTACCCTCCCTCGCGTCGCACCATACACCCACGGTCCAGCCAGGACCTGCCGCGACCCCAAGATAATCCCCGATGAAGGGACCCCTGGTGTTATCGCCGTCGAACTGGGTATCGCACATCTGTATGTTCTCCCAGGTGATCCCCATATCGTGGGAGATGGCGAAGAAGACGCTCAGAAGATCGTTGTTGGGGTCGAGCCTCCTATCATAGAACATGACCTGTACGGAACCGTCGTAGCCCACAGTGACCGCAGGGAACCACTGGTCATTATCTTTTGCTCCGGTGGCATTGTTGACCTTCACCGGCTCTGTCCAGGAATCTCCTCCGTCATGGGATGCCACTATCAATATGTCCGCCTGCCCGTAACCCATCCTTCTGTCTGGCCATACGATATAGATGGAATCCGTACTATTCCCGCCAGAGGTGTCCACTGCCATGTCGCACATCGTTGGTGTCCTGTAACCGCTGTTCTCGGGGTAATAATCAAGCGGTTTGACGCTCGCTATGCTCCGAACCGCCTCGAAGCTCTCTCCACCGTCCGTGGACCTGGTATACCTCAGGATGCCGTAATCGAACTCTATCCATGAAACATGGACCACGCCATCGCTCGTTACCTCCACCTGGGAACCCTGGACCTGTTTCTCCTTCCTCGAGATCTCGGAAATGATCTGAGGTCTCGACCAGGTCTCGCCTCTGTCCCTCGATACGGAATGCACCATGGCGGAGGAGACCCCGTAGAGCTGGAAAGCGGTCCAGGTCACATGCACATCCCCTGTGGTCGGGTCGACGGCTATCCATTCTTTGTCATGGAAGTTGGCAAGGGTGGTGGAAAGAGAGGACAACGACTGGATGACGATGGAGACCGTCCCGAAGGTTCTCCCTCCGTCATCCGATCTGGCCACAAAGATACCGGACCCTGGTTTTCGAATGTTCCCGAGTTCGACGTCTCTCTGGAAGGCAATACCTGCAAAATAACAGGTCCCGTCGGGACCGAAGACCACGACGGGGTCCCCGCTGCCTGCGAAAGGCCACAGGGGAGAGCTTCTGTCGCCATCTATCCCCGGTATGTAACCGCTTCCCCAGGTCTCGCCACCGTCGAAAGTGAAGTAATAACCGCACCAGGCGTCGCCTGTCGGACCCCCGTAATCGTTCGAGCCAGCGACCATGTTCATCGGATCGGTAGGGTTTATTGAAAATCCAGGTTCGTTGTTTGCCGCCGGTATGTCCGTGACCTTGCTATTGGGCTGGGCCAGGTGAGGGTGGAAGATCTCGGGTTCTCCGTCCCCCTCGCTTTCTTCTTCTGAGTCATTTCCGTCGAGGACCACAGCCAGGAGAATGGCTCCGACGATAAGAAGTAACACGGCCCCCATGGCAATGACCTTGGGCCTGGCCAAGAGGCCTTTTTCTCCATCCGACATGGTCTTTCAATGAACGATCCCATTATTCAATCTATCGGTGGAGGACCTCCAGACACTGGACCCGCCCCGGGGGGGAAAACAAAGATATATATACATACGGGATTCAGGACGTATATGATGTTCTTCGTTGGATTCACATCGATCGTTCCACTCGACCGGAGGGGTGAAAGCGTCCGCATTGGAATGGCTTGAGGATCCGGTACTTGGTTCCGTGATCAGGGTCGAGGACCTTCTGATAGCGGCGGCCATACTCGTAATAGGCCTGATCCTGGCCGCATTCATGCCCAGGTTGCTGGCAAACAACATCGCCAGGATATTCGGGAACATCGAGTTCCGATCGATGTTCAAGGGCAGGAAAGGGAAGGGGGAGGATAGCGAGAAGGAGCGATTGAAGATCGATAGAAGGATGGACCTGACAGTGGCAAAACCTATCAGAAGAGGGCTGGTCGGGTTCTATCTCCTTCTCTTCCTGATACTGGCGGTCTATACGCTACCCATAGAGCTCCATACCAAATTCCGTTTCCTTGGTAATACATACGAGGTATGGCGGTTCCTGCAGTTCGGTGTTTTTTTCCTGCTCATACTTCTCCTATCCCTTTTTGCCATAGAACCCATAATGCGTGTATCCATCTTCCAGCTCCTTGGTGACAAGGTTTCAAAGAAGAGCAAGTATATCCTATACCGCTCCCTGAGGTTCTCTGTCAAGGTCATGCTCATTGTCCTGGGAACGTTCGTATCGCTTCACCTCTCCTTCTCTGTCGAACAGCTCGGTCCGTTAACCTGGATATTGAAGATATCCGTCTTCGTCATGATACTGGTCATGTCCTATATCGCAGCCCAGGTGGTCGTGGCCATAACCGAACCCAAATACCGAACGGGCGAGAAATCGAAGAAGGATATGGGCAAAGCGGTTAGCAGGGCCATCAAGATAGGGATATACATCGTGGGTGCACTTATAGGCCTCCTCTTTCTGGGTATATCCCCAACCGCCATATTCGGAGGTTCCGTGGTTGCAGGGATAGTCCTCGGTTTCGGCCTTCAGGACACGATCTCGAACCTTGCTGCCGGTGTCATGATAGTCATGGATAAACCCTTCGTGATCGGGGACCGGATCAGACTGGACTGGGGAGGGATCGAAACATGGGGTGATGTCACCGATATCTCCCTGAGATCGACCTGGATAAAGACCCCCGAGGAAGAGATGATAGTGGTCCCCAACAATGTCATTGCATCCTCACAGGTATGGAACTATACAAGGGATTCACCCAGGTTGGCGCTGAAGGTGGATATAGGCATCTCCTATGATTCGGACTGGAGGCTTGCAGAGAAATTGATCCTCGGCATTCTCAAGAAGCATCCGTTCGTTCTGAACAAACCCCAGCCGTTGGTCTGGATGAAGGATTTCGGGGAATCAGCCCAGATCCTCCAGATGAGGTTCTGGATCCCCGAGGTAAGGGACCGCAGTGCTATCAAGTCGGACGTTCTAAAAAAGATCAAGGATTCTTTCGATGAGAACGGTGTGGAGATCCCGTTCCCGTACATGACGGTCGTTTACAAGAAAGATATTCCGAAACCTCACAGACTCACGGAAGATTACCGGAGTCCCATCCAACTTCCCTCCACGGGTTTCAGGAGATACACTTTCCATGAAGGGCCGCTCATGGAAATGGATACCGCCAAGAACACCATACTGGTCCCCACCTCCGGATCTTTACCTGCCAGGAACTCGGCTCCTTTTGTGATGGATACCGCCAAGAAGATGGGGGCAGCGGTCACTGCGCTGTATATCAACCCCCATGGGGGTGCCAGCATGGAGGGACAGAGAGCTCTTCGCATATACAACGAGATGGCCAAGATGTTTGGTGTGGACATCAAGCTCCTCTACCGGGAAGGGGACGTGCTGGAGAACATACTGGAGGCAGCGGAGCAGGAGGAGGCAACGATGTTGATCATGGGCTCCACCGAGGAGAACTTCTTCGGGAAGATAATGAAGAGGTCCATTCGCCGGGAGCTACTTCGGTACCTGTCGATACCTACCATGATAATCCCCATAAAGGGTCTGATGAATGAGAGTGATGAGACCTACAGGAAGGAGAGACCCGATCGATCGAAGCCAGATGCAGAACCTTTGATCGATACGATCACGAATAACCCCCCTATTATAAATGATGAGTCCATGGACTACGACGAAGGATAAGCCCGTGGTCAATTCACGATCATTCCGGCCTTCTCCCTCTCACTTATTATTTTCCTTTTCATTTCATCGATATCCAGAACAGGCCCCTGCCCGATACCTTGACATTCTGTGTGTACCATGAGCTCACCACCAGGTGCAAGAAGGAACGGGTATGTGGCGCAGGTGTATGGCCAATCCGGGAACAGGGTGCACAGGAAGGTCCCCGCATCCAGTGCTGGACACTTTTCCTTGATCAGGAAATATGGATGGGTAAGCCCGGTTCGCGTATCCAATTCGATCCTGTCGATATCGATACCGGATGCCCGATCATCGTTCGTTAACCTTTCAAATTCCCACCATGTCAGATTGATAGCCCATGGCTGCCTGCAGCACCCAGCGCACCGGATGCACTTCCATCTGGTCCCCGGTTGGAAGGGAGCCCATTCCCTGGACACTAGCCCCTTCTCGTCAGCCCTGTCGTGGGTTTCGAAACTCCTTTCCTTCACAGGATCGAACCCCTCTCGTGGGATATAATCCTTCCCAAAAGGTTCATTACGAAAGGACGAGATGCATGAAGGTGTCCGGAAAAAGAGCCAGAGCGGGATGGGAAAAGCTCTTGAGGTCCATATTGAGCCTGTCCGTACTCCTCCTCTTGATGGGGGGGTCGATCCTCGGTCTGTACCTCTACGTTGACCATCTCGTTAGCCAGATGGAGAGGGAAGGCTTCTCGACCAAGGACCTAAAAGCTCCGATAACGGAGGAGAGATCCCTTGGGACCGAGAAACCTCCGATCTACATACAACCCTGGGAGCCAGGCCTGTCTCCGGATGTCCATTTGATAATCGCTCTCAACAATTCCGACAGCATCAAGAAGCTGGACGGCTATCCACATATCGGAGTGATACTGAACCTTTCCCTGGTGAACTCCGGAACGAACAGGATCTATGTGGAAAGAGCATATGCACATCCGGGTTGGGGTGGAGAGGTCTCCGGGGACCTCAAAAAGTATATGGACATCGGTCAGGAACGCTACATGAGGCATATGATCGTCCCCCTACCCGAGGAGTTGCCCGGGGATGATAAGCTGACACTATCGGTGTTCTTCGACATCCTTGTTGAGAGGGGGAACACGTGGTACCGAAGAGAAGGGATCGAGTTCCCCCCCTATCCGGTGAACATACTGGAACCGCGGAATACAACATTTGAACCCCGACTTAGAACGAACCCTGCCTATTTCTATGACAGGATCAACAACCTTGTGGAGAAGGACCGCGAACCTATCAGGTCACTTGTCGAGAACAGCACACTTGGACAGGGAAACTATACCATACAAAAGGTGGTTGATGCCTACGAATTCGTGAGGGGATCGCTGGATTACATCCCCGACCCGGATACCGGAAGGAACGAATGGATCTCACCGATCACGTGCCTCGAAAAAGGAGGAGGGGACTGCGAGGATTTCTCCATACTCCTGGGTTCGATCATCTCGGCAATGGGCGGGAACGCACGGGTGATCATCACGAGCGGGCATGCTTTCAACGCGGTCTATCTGGGTGAGGACGATTCCATTTTGGAAGCGGTCAACGACAGGTACGGACTCCAGGTCCCGTTCCAGATATGGGAGGACAAGCTTGGCAAATGGCTCATCATCGAGCCACAATCACAGCTTGTCTTCGGGTGGTTCCCGCTGGATGTTGGACCTGTCTGGGGACCTGTTGATGGAATGTATATCCCCGGTTACGATGGCTTGTCCTGGGGTTTCGTGGGTTCGGAGGAGATCTCCATAGTAGATATATATTATAAATAGAATGTAAATATTCTATATGGATAGGTGCATTCCATGGAGACACGCAAGGTTCAGATATCCGGGGGTTCGACCTTTATAGTATCGCTCCCCAAGAAGTGGGCAGAGAAGAGCGGGATCACCTCTGGCTCGCCTTTGAACATCATGGAGGACAGTGACGGCAACCTCATCATGTCCCCCAGGGACCCAAGGAACAGGATGTCGATAACGGCCGATATCAAACTGACCGGGGACGAATCTCCAAAGACCCTTATGAGGAGGCTCGTAGGGGCATACATATCCGGTGTGAGCAACCTCCAGGTTACCTTCAATGGGAATATAGGTCCCGAACTCTCGAGAACAGTAAGGGAGTTCACCAGGCTGGTGATGGGGGTGGAGATAGTCGAGGAGCGAAAGGACCTTATAATGCTCCAGGACCTGATCGACCCCACCGATTTCTCCGTTAGGACCGGCCTGAAGAGGATGGCCTACATCACGGACAATATGGTCGAGGACGTGCTTAGGGGGATGAAGGACATGGACGCGGCCTTCCTGGAGGATGTGGTGATCAGGGACATCGAGGTTGACCGCATCAACTGGCTGATACAAAGGGAATACAACATGATGAACAGGTCCCCAAAGATATCCGAAAAGAGCTTCACCGGTTTCGACGATGCATTCGATCACATGCTGGCTTCAAGGATCGTGGAGAGGGTCGCCGATCATGCCGTATCCATGGCAGAGAACCTCAGGGACCTCACCGACCTTGAGGACCCTTCCCTCATCCCCCGGATAGTGGAACAGGGAGAGACCGCCAGAGGTATATTCTCGGATTCTGTAGGCTCTCTGTTCCTGCAGGATATGGGCCTTGCGGATTCGGTGGTTGACCGATCAGGGGAGTTGAGGCGGACGCTCGAGCCGATGATGAAGGTTGTGTTCCCGCTGCCTGCCGATGAGGCCGTGGTGCTTGCCAACGTCATCAATTCCATAGAGAGGATCGCTGCCTACGGTGGAGATATCGGTAAGATCACCCTGAACAGGTTCACACCCGTCAAGGAGTGATATTGCTCTTCCTGGTCCTGTAGAAGATGAAGACCGTGACACCAATGGCCGCAATGATCCCGATGATGATGAGCAACAAAGACCCTCCACCCGTGAGCATGCTCTCTTTTCCCCCTTCGTAATGATACGTGAACTCGATGAAGGAATAGAGGGATTCACTGTTCCCTGCCACGCTCCTGACATAGAGGGTATAGACCCCGTCCTCCAGGTCATCGATCTTCAGGGACCAGGGATTGAAGGTGTCGTTGGACCTGTCCCTTATCTCGAGCCAGGCATGCGGATCGGGCCCAACTGTACCGGGACCGACCACCTGATACTGGACACCTTCATACTGGCCCCCCTTGGACCAGGCAAGTCCGGATACCGTGAAAGGACCTGTGGCCACATGATCGTAGTAGGGTACCTTCACTGTATGGTTCCATGCTTGTGTATACGCTATGGTGGAGAGGCTCACGTTCGTGATATGGGCCTGAAGCCTCGGGTCCACCTTGCCAACATCGGGGATCGCAGCTGCCAGCCTGCATGCCGCGTAAGCGTCAATGACCCCGTAACCGAAGTCCTTCTCCCAGAACGGGTCAAGCTCCGGGTAGGTTGCCGATTTCTTCCTGTCGGCCGTGTATTTCAGGACCTCCTTCACGATCTCGTTCTGGCCTTCCAGCTGTGGATTCGCTTCCAGTAGCAGGGATACGACACCCGCCACAAGCGGTGTGGCATAGGAGGTACCGGAGCCCCTGCTCCCGTACCCGTTGTTGGAGGCGTCCCCGGTTATCCGGGTCGTATCGGGCTGTAGCTGGGTGATGTTGGTACCCGGGGCGGCGATGTCCGGTTTCAGCTCATCGTAAGGGTTTCCATCGCCGTTGTCGTGGCGGGGGCCTCTCGAGGAATACCATGCCACGACATCGTCCTCCAGGTCCAGCGTCTCCATGTCAACTGTGGCCGCGACGATGATCGCCTCCGAGGAGGCGGAGAGAGCGGTGAAGCCGTTGTTCGTGGGGCCCTCATTCCCTGCTGCATTGATCACGACGGCCCCGGCCTCAACGGCAGCATCGAGGAGCCTTGAATACTGGTCGGTCCCATCGCTCGGAGACCCGACATCAACTCCCCATGAGATGGAATAAATGTCTATTCCCTTATAATCGGGACCCCCATTCTCCCAGGAGGTGTCCAGATTGTCGGTGGCCCATCTGATACCTCTCAGTGTGCCGTCCTTCAGATGCGGGTCGGCCAGGGCGCCAACCCAGAACTCCCCGGGAGCGTATCCGATCTTCGTTCCTATGCGCACATCAACAAGGCATGCTTCACACCCGGGGCCCTGGTAGAGACCTTCGGGGGCTCCTGTTCCAACAGCGATCCCGGAACATGTCGAGCCGTGCCCCTGTATATCATCAGGGTTGTAGGTACCGTCCTGAGGGTAGAGAAGGGGCAGATTGTCCGGTTTGGTCATATCCACCCCACCAAGGAACTTACCATCGAGGGAGGGGTGCTCGTCATCGATACCGGTATCTATCACTGCAATGGATACACCTCGCCCCTGATACCCCAGGTCCCAGGCCGTCATTGGCGAGAAATTGTCCGACTGTTTCGCTCTGACGGTCGGATTGGCAACATCCGAGAAGAGGATCGGGACCCCCAGCGGTTCGATGAAGACCACATCCGGGAGGTTCATCAGCTCGTATATCCTGTACGATGGCACGTTCCTGAGTGCAATGGCGTCGATGATCTCGAGAGGTGTGGATATATCGAACCCTCTCCTTTCAAGCAGTATTACGTCGTCGTTCGTGACATCCCTCGAGAAGGATATGGTAACATCCGTCAGTATCTGATCTGTTCCCGGAAGTGAGGCATAAGGCTCCAGGATATCGGATATGCCGTCCCCGTTCATGTCGAAGATGGTCCGCTCCCACCATGGAACCTCTCCTAGCTCCTTTTCCATCGGGGCCATCCATGGGTCCGGAGATCCTTCCCTCCCGTCCTTCTCCCCGGCCGGCAGATCTATGGCCGCGCCTATAGGCATCAGTACCATCAACAGTACAAGGATAGAGGCCATGGGCTTCATGGTTACAGAACCTCCATTTCGGATTTATATTATTTGGGAGAGGCATCCATCGTTCGATGGGCATTTAGGCCTTGTGGAGGATCAATAATACCTTCAGGTATCAAAGAAAGGGACAATTGAAGGAAAGAGGAAGACGGGGGGGGTTTTGGGGGATACCAAAGGAGAGAGGTGTATAAGATAATTAGTGGGGTTCCTCCCCGTCTCATAAATGAATGAACCCGGTGGGTTATTTAAGTGACCCCTAAAATAGCAGGGTAGAGGGACCAATTTCGGATGTCGCAACAGGTTTCCTCTTCGAAGGATAATGCATCTCTCATGAACATCCGGTCCTTCACGTTAACAGTTGAAGCGTTCGTTCGTGTAGCGGCTGCATTCGAGCGAGTGCTCTCCACTCTTGCTCCTGAGGGGCAACATATTATATATTGCATGTCGATACTTTCAATTCGAGGATGTAAGAAAAGATGAGGTGAGGAACTGGCCTACAAGGAGTCCAATCCCGCAGTGGCCCATGTGATCGTCCTGATCATTCTGATATGCATCCTGGGACTCACCCATCTGCTTGCCGTATCCCTGTCCATCAACCTTTTCCTTGCGATCATGAACGAAGGTATACTGGGAGAGATCGGCCTGTTCGCCTCGGCCATGGGGATATACGCCATCCTGCCGAAGGCCTTCCTGTTCATGGTGATCGCGTTCGGCGTGGCAATGTACAAGCGCGGCGTGTACGGTGAGGCACATGAGAAGGCAACGCTCGCTGCTCTTCTCACGGCGATACTTGGGACCATTACCCCGTTGTTCCTTTTCGTGATCTCAATGGCCTTCGATAAAGGCTACCTGACCGGACCCATGCTGGGACATATGGTCCTCATAGCAGTTTTCGTTGCCCTCTTCCTGTATATAAAGGACTTCGGCGCAAGGACAAGGGCCATGGCAGGTCTGATCGTGTACATCATCGGCAGCCTCATGCTCGCTGCCATCGAGACCGTGGCCCTTTATTTTATCGAGGACATGAGCCATGGAGCTGCCCAGGTCCTTTCCGCCATGGCGATCCCTTGGACCATTGTCCTGGTCGCGGGGGCCATATTGTTCCTGACAGCATATATTAAAGGTCTTTCCTGGGTGAAGGCCCACAAGCCCAGGATAGATGAACAGCAGGCTGAACAGATACATATGCAGAAGGAGCAGATGGTGATGCAGAAAGAGCAACTCGAGATGCAGAAGCAGCAGATAGAGATGCTCCAGCAGACCATTTCGATGCTCACGGAGATGAGGTCCGACCTCATAGGGTCCGGGGGAGAGCTTATCACGGAGACAGCTGGAAAACAGCAGATGCCCTCTCCCGAGAGACCTGAATGATCTCAACGAGGTGAAAGATGGGACCTGAAAGAATGTTTGGAGCATCAACTGCGGCACTGCTCCTGCTCATAGCCTTCCTGTCATCGGAAATGCTGCTTTCCGTCAATGGGACCATTGATGCCCATCGGGATGTCATCATCGATTTGGAAGTGGTATTCGACACGATCCACGAGGGTCGCATGTCCTTCTTCATGGGGAACGCCGAGCGGGATGACCTTGACCTTGATCTGAAGACATGGCCCCCCACCGAAGGCATCGATAATACCATCCTGTTGAACCTCTATGAGAACCTGTCCGTTCCATCGAATGATGTCACGGCGCTCTTTCTTTCTGTCCTGAAGGGGAACGGGGACGTGAAGGTCCTTGATCCGAACATAAGCTTCCACAGGGACGGGGAAAGGCTCGGCATATGGATCGAGGCCTCCTTCCATTTCAATTCCTCCATGAATAACGCAGAATACGATTATCTCTCCTTCATGGAGCCCATCCATCTTCCCCCTCTCGATCGGAGCGACCCCGCATCCGTGGTAAGGTACAACGATGCGGTCGAGGAGATGTCAAGAGTGGTTATCTCCATCTACATCGATCCCCCACAGAGATCCAATCTCGATCTCCAGTGGGACGGCTCGTATCACTGGAGAAGACCATCCGGCGAAGGAGTGAGGTTCAGCTCGGACCTGGTCGCGTTCACGGGAAGCGGCCACCGGTTCTCCCTGATCGGCAACCCGTGTCTATCCCCTGCCGCGACCATGTATTTCACCCTGGCCATAACGGTGATCGGAGCTTTGATATCAGTCATGGCCTGCCTGAGGAGGAGGTTCAGGCGATGGGCTCTCATCTTTCCCTCGGGGAGCATCCTGCTGCTTCCGATGCCTTTCATGTTCTACATACGACCCTACCTCAATCCCTACGGTCTCTACGATGCGGGGCTCCTCTTTATATCTGTTCTGTTCGTGAGTTACTCCATCTTCATGCACTTCGCCCCCACCGGAGCAAGGAGGGATCCGGCACCCGAAAGTGAGGAGGAAAACCCCGAAGTGGAGTTCGAGATGCCGAAGGTCATCTACGTGGACCGTCCCATTATCGTTAAGGCCCCCAGGTCATCAGATAACGATAGAGGGGAGGACCCTTACAAGGTCCTCGGAGTGGATAGGAACGCCTCGATGGAGGATGTCGACAAGGCCTACCGGTCCCTTGTCCTCAAATGTCATCCCGACAGGATGCACAAGGCAGAGGATTGGGTGGGAGAGGCAGCCAGGGAGAGGACACAGAAGCTGAACAGGGCATACGAGGAGGTTCAGAGGCAGAGAGCCGGGGGACGGGGAGCTCATTAAAGACCGTCGCAAACATCCATCTTGAAGTTGGATCCTGAAAAAATGTCGTAAATATCGTCTTTGGACCCTTTCATATTTGCATCCATTCAGATCATCGGACCGGTCCCGACATGGTTCCGAACACGCCTTTTCCTGAAAGTAAAAGGACCTGCCTGTTCGGAACCTGGCGGACAAGTATACCATGCAATGTTCTGGAAGGAAACTTCAAGGTGGACCTGTTCAATCCACCATCCCGCTTCCCAGAACAAGGTCGGCCCAGACAGGTTTATGGTCGGATGCCCCTCTGATGTTCAGGACGTTGGCGCTCTTGACCTCGAACATGTCGTTGAAAAGGATGTAATCAATGTGGGCCTTCTCATCATCCACGTCCGAAGAGGGGTAGGTGTTGATATCCAAGATATCGTTCCTGCCACTCTCTTCGACAGAGTGCCAGGCGCTCGAGAGGTTCAGATGAGGCCCCGTGGTATCTGACCGTAAGGACCCATTACCGAAGAGGTAAGGGTTCATCCATGCCATCATGGGCTCGTAAGGCTCCGTATTGAAGTCACCCCCGACGATGAGACCGGGGTTGTCCATCGTTGAGTTGTGGAACAGATCCCTGAGGAAAATGAGCTGCTTCTCCCTCTCCGAACCCTCGAGCCCCATATGCAGTCCCACAAGCCTTACATCGCTTTCACCCATCCTCACGGTGGCTGAGATCGCTATCCTGGGAATATCATCCGCAGGGAGGAAGTGGACCTTGAGGTCCTTCATCTCCATCCTGGAAAGGATGGCGACCCCCGGAGTGCCGGTTCCCGGGTCCGGGCCCCTGAACAGGAACATATCAAGCCTGGATGCATAGTAGAAGGCCGGATCGAAATTGCCCTCGGTGAACCTCAGGGAATCGCTTTCCTGCAGGAATATTATATCGGCATCGATATCCTTGAGGACCTCATACTCAACGGTCGGGTCGACACGGCCGTCGTTGGCGTACCCGTGATGAACATTGTAGGTCACGACCCGTATCGTCTCCCCCGGCAGCACGTTCTTCTGCTGGACCTCTCCCGAATATATCGTCACCGAGAGGATCCCCGTGAGTATTATCAGAACGATGGTGAAGGCCCCGATGGTGATGAGCTGCCCTCTTATCCTCTGTGACCCTTCGGACCTCTTCCACAGATGGCCTGAACCCTTTTCGGCATCGATGGTCGGGGACCCTCTCCTGAACTCGATCTCTGTCCTGCCCATCCTTGCAACTGGCTCCTCCGCTTTTGCCGTCGAGCAGGCAAAACCGGACAACGCCAGCATCATCATGCCCAGGAACATGAAGGTTGGGATGGAATCCTTGAGCATCCATCCCATTGGCAGGAAGGACCAGTTGAGGGAAAGCGTCACAAGAAGGAAGATGAACGTTACCGAACCTAAGGCCACGGCACCTATCCGACCGAAATGTCCGGGAAACCCTCTGTTCCGGCTTCTGGCAGGGAAGCCGATCACCCTGCTCCCCTCCTTTCTATGCAGCATGAAGCTCTCACCTGCAAAAGGTCTGTTATCGGTCAGTGCGTCGAGTATCAACCAGGTATCCACCATGCCTATCCAGACCAAACCAACAGGCTGGACCGGGATGGAAGGCGGTAACGGATAGTGGAGGTAGAACAGGTTAACAGCTGACAGGAGGAGCAGCAAGTTCCCAAGGATGGCCCCTTTGGGATGTGCGAAGCTCCTCCTCAGGGCCAGCAGGTATCCCGAGGGTGAAAGGAGAGAGAGAAGGAACGACCCTACGGAGACGATCGACATGGAGAGGGCCCACTGGTACGTGGTCCCCACCCATGCACTCGTTACAGAGGGATTTGCCACTATCCCGATGGAAAAATAGATGAAGGCACCCAACCCAAATGCGGGAGCCCAAGAATCTGCTCCCCCGCCTGTGATGATCGATCCCGGACCGCCTTTTCCACCCCTGTCATCGTCAAGGATAGGCGCATCCCGAAGCAGGAACAACAGAAAAGCGGTAGCACCGCAGAGTGCTGTGCTGAGTGCCGGTGCAAGCAAGAAACCTGCAGCTTCGGGAACGATCGAAGGGTCGACCCCGAGCCCGAGAGCGGACAGGGCAAGAAGGACAAGCAATGCTAGTCCGAAGGAGCCGGCCAGGGATTGCGATGAGAATACTTCCGGGTCAACCTCCCGTTCCCTGCGGTGCAGCGCCAGCAGAAGGAACAGAAAGAGGGATGAAGAGGCGAACGTGATCCCGGAGAAGATCAGATGAAGTGGGGTTTCCAGTCCCATCCCCATGGGGAGTCTCCCCGATATGGTCACGGCTCCAAGGATGAAGAACGAGTTGCGGTAACCGAGGAGCCGGACCAATGGACCAAGGAGCAGAACAACAAGGAAAAGCAGGATAAGGACGCTAACGGGAGAGACACCTAGCCCTACCAGGTTGAAGAAGTACACCGCGGATAGGAACTCCCTGTAGGTCTGAAGGAGAAAGAGTACGACGAGCATCACCAGGGCGATCCATAGCACGGAGTGCCTGGTGTTGGTCTTGAGGACCAGGTTCCTATCCGATGTTTCTGTCCCCTTCTTCGCTCCTATCATTGGAACGACGACCCCCGAAGCAGTGATAGGGGTATGTATTTATCATATTGTTGGTCGATGGACCCAAGGTGGTTGTGGATGTTGCTCGATCTTCCCAAGTTCAGACATGTGGAATATCTGATGAACAGACCTTCGCCCAGATATGATCTGGCCTGGAGCAATATCCTGCCACAATGGCCCGGGGCCATTGAAAACAGCCTGGATACCAAACTGATAAGTGCCGGAGGACATCTGGGCGACGAGGGCTTAAGGTCCCACATCGCCTCTCTCTACGGGGTTGACAGGTCCTGTGTCGTCCTCACGAACGGATGCAGCGAGGCGAACACACTGGCCTTAATGACCTCCCTGAATCGGGGCGACAAGGTCCTGATCGAGAAGCCCATCTACACTCCATTGATCGAGCTTCCCAGAGCTTTGGGATGCGATGTCCATACCATCAAGAGGAGACCCGATGACTACCGGTTCGATATCAGGGAGCTTCGGGAAAAGATCGAGACCTTGTCCCCCGCACTTTTCGTCATGCAGAACATGAACAATCCCTCGGGGAAGGCTCTTTTCGAACCGGAGCTTCTGGATATCGTCAAGGTCCTTTCAGAGAACCAGGTCCCCGTTCTGGTGGATGAGGTATACCGGGATTTCGCGATGTCTTGTGTGGACGGGAAACTTGTGAACGCCTTTCCCTCCATGGTGGAGCTTTATGACAGGGCAATGATCACATCATCCGTTACCAAGGTATACGGTGCGGGAGGACTGGTCTCGGGGTGGCTCGTGGGATCGAAAAGGACCGCCAACCGGGCAAGGAGGTTGAAGATATACACCGTCCCGATGGTGAGCCATATCGGTGGCAGGATCGCCCACAGGATACTATCCATGAGAGATCTCGTGATGCCGCATGAGTTCGCAATGATACGGGAGAAGTTGAACCTTGTATCCACCTGGGCCAAGGGAAGGAGCGATGTTCACTGGTCCGAACCGGATGGATGTGCGGTCGGTTTCCTCAGGTACGATCACGATCTGCCATCGGTGGAGGCCTGCGAGCGACTATATTCGGAGCATCAGGTCAGGGTGGTGCCAGGAGAGTTCTTCCACCTGGAGAACGGGTTCAGGCTCAGCGTGGCAGGGTGTTATGATAACCTGAAGGATGGTCTCAGGGAGATAGACATCTTCCTGGACTCCCTCTGATCTCAAGAGGAGAACTCATCGAGCGTTGTCAGCCTCCGATCCGTCAGATATCGGGCATGAGCTTTCCAGTTCTTCATCCCTGATAGCTCGTTTACTTTCTCCATCATCTGACCCATCCTCTCGAAAACAAGGGGTTCGGACCCCAGGGCATTCCTGACCGTCTCCCTGATGACCCATACCCCGAGAGGGGCCCAGTAATCCCCGGTGATCCATCTGATAACGGTAAACCCGGCATTCCTTCTAATGAGCTTCAGGTAGTTCAGTACCGACAACCTGGCAGCATAGTACGCACCGGTTATGCCATCGGCATAATCCTTCCTTCCTCTCGGTCCTTCATGGTCGGTCGTCACAGGGCTCTGCCCCCATAATGAATCGTTCTGCCACTGCTCCAGCATCTCGAAGCGGAAGGGGGGTGGATACAGGGCCACAAGGAAGTGGTTCCCGAACCTTTGGGAGGAGAAGAGCAGGTATCGGTCGAGCCCATCGAACCCAGTCACCTCCTCCTTGAGTTCCCTTGAGAGGATATCATCTATGGCAGTTATGGTCCATCTGGTCGGGACCAGCCGCCTTCTCTTTCCCTGGCCAAGAAGTCCCACGCTGAACAACCTTACGAGATGCTCTACAGGGATCCCGCTTTTGAACAGTTCGACCGATGCTTCGGTTGCATTGACATCCGTATCCGAGGTGATCCTCTCGATGGGGCCCGGGACCTTCGGGTCATCGATGACCTTGACCCTTGTCACGTTCACGGAAGGACCCATGGGCATCGAGATGGAATCAAAGCTGGGGGGTTCGATCCCTTTTTCTCCGTATCCTGTCACCTTCATCTCGGTGTCAAGGGACCTAGCTGATAGGGCGATCTCCTGGACAGAATCGAGTATCTTCCTTCCCCTTACCGCCATTTTCCCCTCCACCTCAAAGAGCGGTTCCGACCCTAGCGTTCTGGCGTCCCTGGATGTCCTCACATCAAGGCGGTACTTCCCCCTTACCATGGATGTCCTTATCGAGTAAACGTCCTCGATGGACCTTGTGAACAGAAAAGTGCCCGACTCCAGTCTCTCGGGAAGTGGAATGTCCGCCGGGGTGGTCAATGGACCTATGGTTACCCTTGGGTGGCCGTAACTCCCCACGAAGACCGAGGGGGGAGAAGGACCTTCCACGGTATCTCCGATGGCCTGCATCGACCTGAACCTCTCCCTGATCCTTTCAAGGAGAGGGCACCTGCCCAGACCGCACAGGTCCCTGGTGCCCTTGCATTTTGAGCAATAGGGAAAGGCCATATATGGATGATGCCCATGGTACGTTATAAACGGTGGCCCCGACAAGTTTCAAATAATCCTTTTCTTATGAGGTGCCCCATCCGAAGTGATACCATGCCGAAGAATATCGATCTCGAAAAGATGAGACACGGGACCGCCCTCCTAAAAAGGGGCTTTGCAAAGATGCAGAAGGGTGGCGTGGTGATGGATGTCACCGATGCCTCTCAGGCCAAGATAGCCGAGGAAGCGGGAGCTGTCGCGGTCATGGCCCTGGAAAGGGTTCCGGCGGATATAAGGTCCCAGGGGGGGGTGGCAAGGATGGCCGACCCGACCAAGATAATTGAGATCATCGAGACCGTCTCGATCCCCGTGATGGCGAAGGCCAGGATCGGACATTTCGTTGAAGCGCAGATACTTGAATCCCTGGGGGTCGACATGATAGATGAATCGGAGGTGCTTACACCCGCTGACCCTCATTACCATATCGATAAGACCATGTTCAAGGTACCTTTCGTTTGCGGGGCCCGTAACTTGGGAGAAGCGTTGAGAAGGGTGCATGAGGGAGCTGCCATGATAAGGACGAAAGGTGAGGCGGGGACCGGAGACGTGATCGAAGCAGTTCGCCACCAGCATGCGATCATGGGTGCCATCCGCTCATTGAAAGGAAAGACCAAACAGGAGATGTTCACGGTAGCAAGGGAGATCCAGGCCCCTTACGAGCTGGTCGTGGAAGTGGCCGAACTACAGAGGCTTCCTGTCGTCAACTTCGCCGCCGGAGGGATTGCAACACCCGCCGATGCTGCACTCATGATGCAGCTGGGGTCCGACGGGGTATTCGTCGGATCAGGTATATTCAAATCAAAGAAGCCGGAGTTCATGGCAAAGGCCATAGTGGAAGCTGTTACACATTACGACGACCCGGGAACCCTTGCCAGGGTCTCGAAGGGTATTGGAGATCCTATGTCCGGAATCAATGTTGCCGACATACCCGTTGAAAAACAGCTCCAGAACAGGGGCTGGTGAAAACGAGACGTCACAAAAAAATTCAAATACTACAAAATTTTTAAAAGATGGGATGCATAGGGTGTAAGTCCCTTTGGTCATTGTACCTCTGGCAGGTACCCCAAAAGTAAAATCTCTTGGGCTTCCCGTCAGGCCTTTGCCTGTGCATCCCGCCCGGATCGAGGAGAGTGGGCAATGGACAAGATAGAGAAAGCGGGGATGACGCTCAGTAACTGCCTTTCACCCAAGAGGTCGGACAGACTGCTGGTAATCTGCGACAAGAACACTCTGGAAATTGGCCAGGTCTTCTTCGAAGCTGCAGATTCCTTGAAGTTCGACCCGCTCCTTATGGAGATGCCTGTCGGGAGACATCACGGTGACGAACCCCCCACCCTGGTAGCTGACATCATGATACATAGCGATGTCATTGTCGCCCCTACCACTTATTCGATAACCTACACCAATGCCACGCGAGCTGCACTTGCACGAGGAGCAAGGATAGCTACCATGCCGGGATTGACCATGCAGATGCTTGAACAGGGAGGACTCCTGGCAGATTACGAGAAGATCGCAAGGAACATACGCAGGTTCGGAAGCCGGTTCAACAGTTCAAAGGAGGTCAAGGTCCTGTCCGATGATGGGACAGATATCACATTCTCCATCGAGAGGAGGAGATGGGTACTCGATGACAACGGGCTCTGCCACAAGAGAGGGTCCATCACCAATCTGCCGGCGGGAAAGGTCTTCATAGCCCCGGTGGAAAGGTCAGCGAACGGGAAGATCGTCATTGACGGTGCGTTCATGGAGAACATGTCCGAGAGGATCGAACTTAGAGTGGAGAATGGCCTCATCACCGATATTACAGGTAATAACATGGAGGTCCGATCACTGATGGAGAGGGGGAAGTGTGCAAGGACCATATGCGAGTTCGGGATCGGAATGAACCCCAGATCCAACATTATCGGTAACATATTGGAGGACCAGAAAGCACTGGGAACGGTACATTTCGGTTTCGGGGACAATTCCACTTTCGGTGGCGAGGTGAGATGCGACATACATGTTGACGGCATGGTCCTGAAGCCGGATGTCCTCATTGACGGGACGCAGATAATAAAGGGCGGTAACATGGTCCTGAAGCTTTGAAAAAAGCCCCTTCCCGGGATAACCTATTTGTATGATGATAGGTTCAAACCCATCATGAAGGAGAGTCGTAACATGGCAAATCAGCCATCAGAGGAAGACCACAACTGGCAGAAGGCCCTGGAGGGTCTCAGGGACCCGGTGACTATAGTGGTACATGGATCGCAGACATCGAACGAGAACCTTGTGGAATTCAAACCCAGGTTAACTGAACTTACGGAAAAATACGAACTCATCAGCGTGAAATATGTACAGGAAGAGGGTGACCCGGAGGACCAGGTGAAGCATCTTGTGGACCATTTTCCCGCGTTCGTGGTCCTCGACAAGGATGGGGACGATCATGGGATCCGTTTCTATGGCTGCCCAACAGGTAACATCTATAAAAGCTTCATAACAACGCTGGTAATGTTCTCCAACGGGGAGCATGGTCTTGAGGAGGAGGCACTGGAGGAGGCAAAAACACTTGGAGAGACCGACATGCAGGTCCTTGTTACACCCAATGCTCCCTCCATCAACGGGACGATCGACATCACACATGCGCTTTCTTACCTGAACGGGAAGGTCAAGGCATGTGTAATCGACCTGATACAGTTCCCCGATATCGCTGAACAGTATCGGGTCCTGGGCATACCCAAGACCATAATCAACGAAACACAGCATTATACCGGACAATTCACCCTCGAAGAAGGTCTGGAGATATTGAAAAAAAGGATATCGGACGCGGAGGAATGAGATCAAGTGTTCCGTGCCAGCGCATCCCTGATCGATTTTATCGACCTGGCACAACCAATAAGATCACCTTCCTTGAAGAGAATGACAGCCTGATGATATAGGCGCTCGGCTTCTTGGTCCTCGTATCCGCGGTCCCGCAGGCCATCGAGCGTGGAGCGTACCGTGGCCATTTTCTTCCCCATCTCCATGTGTACCTTTCCTACCTTGATAGCGGTCGACATCGATACCCTGTATTCATTGAGTGCTCCATCCATGTCGCCCCTCTGAACAAGAGCATCACCCCTCTTGAAATGGGATCTGACCTCATCCAGTTGAAGCAGTAGCGGGAATTTCTCGAAGAAAGCTAAAAGCTTTTCCCGGACCTGCTCTGAATCGATCACCTCCTTCCGTTCCATGGAAGTATCGATCTCCCGCATGTCCTCTACCATATCCTGCGTTGCGATCTCCAGGGTCGGATCAACATCCTCTAGGGCCTTCGAACCGCTTTCTCTGAGCTTTTCGATCCTCGTCCCGGCAATTGACCTTGCCATGTCCGACAGCTTGCCGGTATCTCCGGTCTTCTTGAGCGGCCTTTTCTCCTCCGGTTGACAAAGAGCCTCCATCCTGGGAGCCTCCATTCTCCCGGGATCCTCGATCATTTGCTTTTTCTTTGCCATATCCTTTGCAAGCTTGGTGATGCCGTCCTCTTTGCTCCTTTTTATCGATGCGGTGGACCTTCCTGCGGTTTGCGGGGCAACTCTCTTTCTGGACAGTATGTCCAATCCGGGTGAGGCGGGGGCTTCCTCGATCATCCTCATGCTTCCACCAGGAAGAATGCCCTTCCTTTCCATATTCTGGATATGTCCCTCGAGCCGTTCCCAGGTGCGAAAGAACCGGTTCCAGTCCCGTGATGAGAAATGCTGTTTCAGGTTAACTATATCCTCGGATAGCAATTTATCAGAAACGGTCTCCTCCGTCAGGTCCATCTCTTTGAGTATCTCCAGTCTTTTATGGGCCCTCCATTCCTGTTCAAGTTCGATAATATCGTTATTCAAGGTTGTGATCTTGTATGATATCTCATCCACATAGATTGGGTCAGTGTTCCGGTACAAGGCTGAAGTGCCGTCCATCAATTTTGATATTCTACGTTTTATCTCCATGTTCCTTTTCGAATAACCTTCATCTTTTATTGGTCCAAGGACCTCCCTTGCAAGTTCATCGAGATGTTGGACCTCCACGAGGACGTTCTCTATGTTCTGCATGTGGATCAAGGACCTGATCGAATCCATTTCCCTCTGGAGACCCGATATCACATCCCCCACACCATCCGTTTCCCCTGAACGTATCCTTTCGGAAAGGTCCTGGGCCCTTCTCACCAGCTCCTTGGCACCAGGGTCGTTCATGGACATTCCATCCTCGACGATATCGGAGCATTGCTTCAGGTTGGACCTCCTGGTGGTTTCCAGTATGACCGCGTCCATTAGTCTGCGCGTCTCCTCCATGAGAGGGGGGAGAAGGACCACATCCCCGCTTGAAAGAACTGCCTCGGTGCGTTTCAGCTGCTCGGTCATCTCGGTCTGCATCCCGTGGGGGAGAAGCCCCGGACAGTTCTCCAACAGTTCATCGTATCCCTCCCTGATGGAATCGAACATCTTACCGGCACCTTCCCTGATCGCATCCATCAATGTGCTGTGGATCGATGATGCTCTTTGAAGGTCCGATCCGGGGTCCTGGTCCTTCTTTCCAATTATTTCCTGATATTCGGAGGAGGCCTCCGAAACATCGATGGCCAGCTGATCAACGATAACGAGCAGCTCCTCTATCTGTGACATCTTGACATCCCTGAGCTTAGTGAGCTTCTTCTCGCGAAGGTCAACAAGGAGGTCCAGAGCACCTGTCATCTGTTGCCAGGCCTCGTGCCTCTCCTCTGAGTTCAACAGGACCTCCGACCTGTTCATCATGGATAGAACGTCCATGATCGAATGCTGGCCAACACCAAGGCTGTTAAGCTCGCGAAGACCGATCCTTATTTTTTCGCGGAGTTCCGAAATGGCATTGACCAGAAGGTCAGAAAGCTTGTTCGACAGCTCATGTTCGAACTTGCAGGTCTCCTCGAGCATGTCCAGTGAGAGAATGTCCAGAGATGTTTTCTCGAGGTTCTCCAACTGTCTTTTCTCACCGCTCAGTGGAAATCCATATCCGGAACCTCGGTCCAACATATCCCTGCAGATCTTCAGATTGCTCTCGATCTCAGAGGGAAGCCGGTCGACCATGAACTGCTGGAGTCCCATCTGTACCTTGGCCAGATGTTCGATGATCTCGGTCATACTTCCTTTTTCTGTCCCCTCAATAATATCTCTGGACCTTTCGACGGATCTTATCCATTCCTTTTTCTCCAGACCGAGTATCCTCAGTCTGAATATCTCCTCCTCGGTACTCTGAAGTATCTCCTCGAGGTCCGAGCTGTAGTTCTCTCTGATGATCGTTTCCATGTTATCGTAAAGCTCGTTCGTGAGTATCTCGGACAGGCGGTAATCCTCCTGCTTGAGGGACCTCTCGATGACCTTGCGAACGGGTTCAACGTTCCTTGCAAGCTCCTCGTCCAGACCCAGAAAATCAAAGTCTCCAAGAAGAGAATCCAGGTTACGGAGCCTGAACCTGGTCTTGGATATCTGCTGCTGGGCCTCGAAATATTCCACCCTCTTCAGAATATCTGTCGACATCGAGAAGAGCTCCTGCTTATCGGTTGAACTCTCCATTTCATCCATCAACTTCATGCATTCCTTCTGAAGGTCCCCGATGTTGGCCCCATCCTTGTTCATGATCTGGATCTTCAGGTCCGCTTCCCGTAACAAACGCTCCGATTCCCTATGATAATAATAGGATGAGTCCTCCCGATACCTGGCAATGAACTCATTGTACGCTTCCGTGATCGACCTTGGTCCTTCCTCGATCTTCTTCTTGAACGACCTGGACATCTCGTTCAACGTGGAGGTGTCGAAGCGGTTCCTGGCCTCCTGTAGCAATCCCTTGATCTTCTCGAGCTTTTCCTCATGGTAGCGTCTTGTCACATCTATCCAGTATTCCTCGAGGGATACCTCTATCTCCTTGAGCATGAAGGTCGCTCCCTCATGGTTCCCCTCCTTCTCAAGGTCACCTACCATTCCGAACCGTATCACCAGGTCCTGGTTCCCCATGCCGATCTCATCCAGCTCCTTGAGCTTCTGTTCCATCCTCTCCTTCACCCTGCTATCGGCCTTGGAGTCCCTGGTCTTTAGATCGGTAAGGAATGGTGAAAGTTCCAGTGATATCTGTTTCCCGTCAAAGTACCTGTGCTCGTCAAGGTATGTCTGAAGGGTCTTGACCTTTGTGCGCAGATGCTGATGGAAAGAATCGTCCACCCTGAACTTCTCCAGCAAGGCCTCGAACTGTCGGACCTGCTCCCTGAGGTTCAACCTGAGGTTCTCCAGGACCTTTACCAGGTTCTCTATCTCCGAAAGTGGCTCGGACCCCTGTACGTTGGATGTTCTGGCATCTAGGTCCGAGATGAAAAGAACGATGTTCTCGTATTCCTTTTTCAGGTCCTCCCGGTAAGACGGGGAGTTCTCGTTCAGCTCAATAGTGTACCTCAGGTCACTCAGGATGAACTTCAGTATCCCTGTCCAGGAGATATGGATGTCCAGGTCCCTGACCGCCTGGTAAGCTTTCAATGACTGTGTCAATTCCTTTTTCCTGAGGTGTATCTCACCCTTGGCCAGGAGGGCTTCGAAGTCCCTGGGGTGCTGATCAAGGATGCGGCTGTACATCTCCATGGCAGAATCGAGGTCCTCCAATCTGAGAAGGATCTGGGCCATTCCTCTCAGTACCTCTTCGTTATGGGGATAGAGTCTGATTCCTTTCTCCAGTATCCTCCTTGCCTCTTCCAGGTCAGACATCTGTGCGTAAACCTTTCCAAGGGCAACTATGGCTCTGTCATCATCTGGAACCAGGTCAAGCTCCCTTTGAAGGATGAGGGATGCCATTTTCGGTTGATCGGATGCTTGAAGGGAGATGCCTGCATCCACCAGGTTCGAGGGGTCAAGCAATGGGAACATGAGACCTTTCCTGTAATTGTCTATGGCCTCGGTCTCCCTGTGCATATCCGAGTATATCAAGCCAAGCCTTATCCAGGGATCCCCGTAATCACCCTTGTACGAGATAGAGGTTTTGATCGAGTTCAAGGCCTTCTTTGTGGCCCCGAGCTCGTGTTCCAGATGTCCTTTCAGATACCAGAGGAAATAGTTCTCGGGGTAACTTGAAAGGAGCGATTCAACCTCCTTCAACCTCTGTTCCAGGACCTCGGAAAAGAATCCATTGAAATCCAGCTGTGGATGTTCTCCCTCCTCGAAGGCCGATCTGCAGTCCATGCAGATGGGGAGACCTTCGTTCTGAACTTCCTCAGAATGACAGAAGGTACACTTCAACCGCTTCACCGTTCCTGTTCACTCGATCCATTCACATTCTGGACCCATTCCATCCAATTGAACCCTAAGTATTATCCATTGATATAATTTTCATTTATATTCCTAATTCTATCAAATAGTACACCGCCCGGCACGATAGCATGACCCAGTTCGCCAACCTGGACCTCCACCTGTTCCTTGGTCGAGAGGTCCTTGATCGCGACGATCCCTCGAGCTATCTCATCATCTCCCATGAGGAGCAGGTATCCTGCACCTGAGTTCAGAGCTGCCGGAAGGGCTTTCTTTATAGACCTTCCCGAGGTCTCCAGGATGCATCTGCACCCTCCCTCTCTGATGGTCCTGGCAATGCCCGGTGCTATCAGGGAAGCCTTCTCCCCCATCGGGACAAGATAGAAAACCCTGGCCGGATCCGTCACGGGTATGTTGCCTCCCAGAGCTACCAGTACCCTGTCGAACCCGAGTCCGAAACCGATACCCTCCACTTCTCCACCGAAAACCTCCGAAAGAGAGTAAGCGCCGCCCCCGCATATCTGCTTCTCTGCCCCGAGGGAAGGAGCATCGATCTCGAATACTGTCCCATCATAGTAGTCAAGTCCTCTTGTTATAGCCGGGTCCATATAAATCTCCCCTCCGCCAGGGACCACCAGCTCGAGGACCTCCGAAAGCTCTTTGATGGCCCTCTCATCGATGCCTGGCACCTCTTTCATGATGGCTTCGAGGGCTTTCTTATGGTCCGCTATAGGATATGTTCGGGAAACGAGCCGTGATACATTCTCTGCTTCTTCTCCCCCTCCCAGTATGTCGATGATGCCCTTTTCATCCTTCTTGTCTATGGCTATCATGAGGTCCTTGTCCTTACCCTTCAGCCCCCACCTCTCCAGTATCGAGGATAGCAAGGCTGCATGACCTATCCTGACCTTGAAACCCTCAAGCCCCGAAGAATCCAGGGCCGATATCGAGGCGTTTATCACCTCGGAAAGAGCGAGGGGGGTCCGGTTGCCTATGTATTCCAATCCCATCTGCCAGAACTCCCTGTATCTGCCCTTCTGAGGTCTCTCATATCTGAAGCAGTTCCCGAAATAGTATATCCTCAAAGGTTTCGGGGAGTTCCTCAGTTCCGAGAAGTAGAACCTCATTACCGGTGCGGTCAGTTCAGGTCTCAGGACGATCTCCCGGCCTCCTTTATCCAGGAAGTTGTAGATCTGGTCCAGGATCTGGGGTCCCGAACGGGCGATGAAGAGATCCGAATGCTCGAAGGTCGGTGTCGATATCTCCCGATATCCGAAGGATTCGATGGCCCCTCTCATCTTTGATTCGATCGACCTTCGCGATCTCATCTCGTCTGGACCGAAGTCCCTTGTACCCCGCGGTCTTGTGAATTCAGCCATTTGGAAGACCTCTATCTCGTTGCAGTAAATAGATACTGATATATTAATGTCAAATCCATGGAATTCCATGATGGAGAAGGTTCGGATAGGACCCCTGCAGGATGAGTGGAGCTTCAAGTAAATCTTAAATACGGGTTGCTTCTTACACCACTTCCCTCAGGGGTGGACCGGGATATCCTGGACCACATCCAGAGGGTTCAGTGCACCCCATGATATGTATCATCATGGGGGAAGGAGACAGGTTGAGGCTTTGCCAATGATGCCGATGAATCTCGTTCATATGCTCCGGACGTCTGTTGAGCCGGTAGTCTTGCGGTTGCTACG
>JAFGLL010000100.1 GCA_016928095.1 Thermoplasmatota archaeon | reverse complement strand
GGAAGCTGGGGTGGCGGGGGTAGTTCGGATTCGTCCGAGGGAAACGATTGGTACTGCACCAACAAACCGGAGCTATCATTGTGGGAACTGCTGTGGAAGCTTGCCCAGCTGGGACTTCTTGCCTATGGTATAGCCAGAATATTCATTGGAGCAACCCCTGTTGGAATGTTCGTCAATTTCATCTTTTTCGTCGGGGAATGGTCCCTGAAGGAAGCAGCGAAAATGGGAGCCAAGAGCCTTTTTGGAAATGAGCTTCGTGAGGACGTTGCCAGGTACTACCCCGAAATCGCTCAAAACTCCTCAAGGGCCCCAAATGCGCTGATAGTCAATGACATCGCGCATTTCTACTGGCATGCCGAAGATGGCGATCATGTCCAGATAATGCATCAATGGTCGGATCCGTTGAACAACAGGTTCGGGAAGGTGGAATCCCTCACCACCTCCAGTGCCGATTCCAGATGGCCCAGCATGGAGGCAGATGACCAGGGAAGGCTCTACCTGACATGGGTGGATCACAGGGATGGAAACGGGGAGGTCTACTTCAAGATGAGCGCCGACGGTGGCGGAAACTGGGGCCAGGAAATTCGGATCACAGATTCAGCCGGTGACGCAGATGATCCGGAGATCGTGGTGGATTCCGGAGGAAGGGTCCACATCACCTGGGTGGATACAAGGAACGGGAACGAGGAGGTCTACTACTCCCACAGCGACGACAAGATTACCTGGAGTCCCCCCGTGAGAATGACCAACACAGTGGGAAACTCGACGAGGCCGATCCTCGAGATCGACGGGGATGATGATGCCCATATGGTGTGGGCGGAATCCAGCGGAGCATCCTCCGGTATCCAGTATGTAAAAAGTGTGGACCGGGGAAATTCTTGGACCTCACCTGTTGTTATCTCGCTTGAGGGTGATGATGCCGGGGAGCCGACCATGGAGATAACAGAGGCCGGGATAATTCACGTGGCATGGAGGGATTCCAGGGAAGGTGACAGCGAGATATACTACAGGAAGAGCCTCGATCTTGGCAGCTCATGGGAGAACGAGGTTAGGATAACCGATGATGAAAGCTACTCGGAGTATCCGCACCTGGTGGCGATCGGGGAGGACATCTCACTCTTCTGGCATGATGACCATACTGGAATGGACCTGACGTATTTCAGGAACCACAATGCAAGTCAGGACAGCTGGACCCTGATGAAGCGTCTCCCGTCCGGTTCCCCGAGGGTGGACAGGATAACGCTCGAACTCGAAATGCACCCGGATCCTGCCAGCAATAAAGAGATCCAGCCCCATGATGTCTATCTGATGTTCGATGATACGGTCATCGGTTCGATCATCAACGAGATCCCGGACGGGATATACTCCTTCGACATACCACTCGACCTGATATCCCTGGCGGCCGGGAGCCTTTACGACCACGAACTCAAATTGGTAACCAAGCACATGAACCACGGACACTATGTGGTCAACAGCCACTGGAAATTGAACTGGCATTCCGTTTCCGATTTCGAGTACCTTTTCGCTCCTGACCAGTACTCGGCAGATGAGTATCTGAGGAGGAACGTATCGGTCGAATGGCTTACAGAGGACCCTGCCATCTATGCCAATCATATTCATGTATCGGAGGACATGCCAGAGGTCGGAGATACAGTAAGGATAACCGTCGGGGTTATGAATCCGGGAGGGGACGTTGCGGAGAACGTCGAGGTGAGGTTCTACGAGATGGAGCCGGGAAACGAGAGCAGAAGGATCGGGGACCCGGTTGTGTTGGAGCATATCGGCCAATACGGAATGGTATCCGTGATCGTCAACTGGACCGCGGTGAAGGATGTTTCCAGAATATACGCGGTCGTGGACCCCCTTGGATCGATCAATGAGCTTGACGAGAGGAATAACCAGGCCTATGCCAGGGTTACCGTGATCGAGATGATACCCCCCCAAGGGGTGGCTGTTCTTAACGGTGGCTCTCCATTTACGAGCAGTAACTGGGTTCAGGTATCTTTCGATGGTGAGAGCGCAAACGAGATCACACACGTATCCTTCTCCAACGACAACTCTACCTGGTCCGACTGGCTCTGGATAACAGATAGCATGAGCTGGGACCTTGAAAGGAATGTGGGTACGCGCTCCTATGCTGAGGGTGACGGTTTCAGGACTCTCTATGTCCGCTTCAAGGATGTTGCCGGATTGATATCCGATGTGACCAGTGCCGAGATCCAGCTCTTCTCCCACGCTCCAACGATCCTTTCCTTCTCTGGAGGGGATGGGGTGATAGGGAAGGACGAGGCCTTCTCCATCGAGTTCAGCAACCCGATGGATGAGGACAGTGTGAGAGAAGCACTGTTGATCAGCCCGGCCATCGACGGTTCCTTCTCATGGGACAACAGAACACTTACATTCATCCCCCAGGGAGATTGGACGGTTGGAGAGACCTACAATCTATCGATAACAACCGATGCCGAGGATTTCGCCAACAGGAGATTGGAGGCCATACTCTTCTGGGAATTCACCGTTTCGGAGGGTGGCGACGACGATGATTTGGACGATGATGATGAGAGAGATACCGACGGGGATGGCATGCCGGACTGGTGGGAGGACCTGTACGGACTGAACAGGACCGACCCTGAGGATGCTGAGGGCGATCTCGACAACGATGGCGTCAGTAATCTCGACGAGTTCCAGGGAGGCTCGGACCCCACGGAGCCACAGGACCTTCCCGCCGATGATGATGACGTTGATTCATCGGATTCGAACATTGGATGGATACTCGGGGTTGTAATTGCCATTGTGATACTGTTCTTGATCATATTCCTCGTGATATTCTTCGTGGCAAGGTCCGCGGGTGGAAAGAAGGAGGACTGGGAGGAATAGAGATCCGTTCTGGATGAAAAATAGCTATATCCACTCAGTATCTTCTTCAAGACTACATGATCCCGGTCCGCACGATATTACCACTCCTTTTATAGTAAGAAACCGGTGCGATGTCCATATTCTTCTATGCGATGTTCTCATACAAAAAATTGAAGAAGCAGCATTTCGAACACCACAAGACCCCCGGCACTTTGAACGATCCCGATTATCATGACGGTAGACACAAGAACTTCTTCTCCTGGTATTTCCGGTTCATGAAGAACAACCTGAGCCCGCTTCAGCTTCTCGGCATTGTTGTTGTCTTCAACTTGCTGATATTCGTGGTGGGAATACCTCTTCTCAACATGATACTGTTCTGGGCGGTTCCATCAATAGGGAGCACTTTCCAGCTTTTCTACTTCGGAACATACCTCCCTCACAGAGAGCCACTCGGAGTATTTACGAACAGGCATCATGCAAGATCGAACGATTTTCCCTATGTCATATCCCTGCTGACCTGCTTTCATTTCGGATACCATCTCGAGCATCATATGTATCCCTATGTCCAGTGGTGGAGACTTCCGAGCATCAGAAAACGGCTCCAGGAGAGATAAATATCCTGAATCACTTTCTCGAGATCGGGAGGAAGACCTTTTCCTTTCCCTCCCCGAGAACCTTTGCCCTGATATCATAAACGTCTTCAAGAACCTCGCTGAATACGGTCTCGGAATCCACGGTTGCGATCAGCTAACAGGCTTTCAGCAGAGCTAAGCTGTCGCAGTACCTAAGTGCAAGATTGAGATCGTGAACGGCCATGACAGCCAGGATGCCCTTTTCCGTCAGACCATTGATCAATTCCATTATGTCTATCTGGTTTGCGAGGTCCAGTGAAGAGGTGGGCCCGCCCGGATTGGCGACACGGAGAATGATATATTAATCATAGCTCCTTTGTCTAACCAAAAAATATTGGTCAATTACATCGGGCGGGAATACATTAATGAGAAATTGATCCCCACTATTCATTTCTGAAAGTTAAATTTATTACGAGAAATGAATAGTGGGCCCGCCCGGATTCGAACCGGGGACCTCCGCCATGTCAAGGCGACGTCATAACCAGCTAGACCACGAGCCCCTGTATAGGATAACGGATTATCCGGATTGTAATATCGAATATAAACATTATGCTCGTTCCTCTGACATCAGAGCAGAGTCACGCTCATCGAAAGAAGTGTCGTATCGAACTGCCGGTAGTTCTCCACCGGCGGCTCCTCATCATCCACGTAACCATTGTCGGCCACGGTTATGGATATCGTGTAGGTCCCCGTGGTCTGATAGATATGGGTGACCCTTACGGTACTGGAATCTCCCTCGGGTATCTCGATCATCTGGATATCGCTCACGGTATCCTCATTGTCGTCAATGGTGGACTCGTAGTCCCAGTCTATGGCATAGTATGATATCCCGCCGTTCTCATCCGGGTCCGCAGCCCTCAGTGTCAGCGTCAGTTCCTGGTTCACACGGACCCTGTTGGGGGCCGATATATCCCCGAGTTCCGGTTCCTTGTTCAGGTATTCCACCAGCTCCTCCGGGTCACTTTCCAGCTCATGATAGGGGGAACCCTCCTTCACGAGATTGTTCACAAGCTTGGCGGAGAAGGTGTAGTAGCCCATGTATTCGCCCTCTATGGGGAGCCAGATCTTGGTATAGGTCCTGTTGCGATGGTAATCCCACATGGACTGCTTCGTCATTATCGGCTCCCCGACAGGAGGATCGAGCGTTGTTTCCAGTTCGTAATTCCAGCTGTAATAGAAGATGCTGTCCCCGATGACTATCCTGCCGGGGTCCTCAGGATCAACGGGATAGGTGAACTCCGGGGACACGACAGCCATCACGGAGACGTCACCGGTATCCGTGTTCGTCATGTACTGGACAGAAATATTCAGGTTGTCCGGGACCATCTTGGCGATATAGTAGGTGGTTGCCGTCTTCCCTTCCAGAGAGAACCTGATATCATAGATACCGTTCTCCATGACGAAATCCCTGTAGTCGATCACGGTCGACCCGGAATCTTCATTGATCTTGACGTTCCTCGAATGGACGACCTTGCCGTCGTGGATCATATCCAGGGCACCGGTCCCGTCGTAGGATCTCATCCCGCTGCTGACATGCATCTCGAGCTCGATACCGTACCTTTGATCGTCCAGATGTGAAACGTCCTGCGGCGCGAGGATGAGCACTCCGTTCACGGAAGGTGGAGAGAAGATGTAGAGGCCGAGACCGGCAAGGATGATCACCACAAGGACAACGGCCACGATGGGCCCCACGGGTATCCTCCTGTGCCTATCGTCTCCCTGGTCCTCGTACGGGTCCTCCTCCTGGACCTCTGCGATCACAACATCTTCGCTGTCCATTTCATCACCGATCCAAGATCACCCGATACAGTATTTACCAGGATTCGAACCATGTTGACCTTAATATTTAAAACTTGAGAGAGTAGCATCTTGGTTCTCTGCTTCCACCTCACCGTTGATGGCTGGTCCGGCCGATCTCCCGTCAAGCCAGCGTCTGAGCAGAGCAAGCACCGTCAGAGGCATTATCAGGACAAAGCCTATGATCGCGGTCCCGTAGACAGTTCCTATTTCGTAGACCATCAGAACGTCCATGATCCCGTCCCGAAAGTAAGTGACCAGGAGCACGGGAGAAAAAGCGAGAATTGAGGCCACTCCTATGACCATAAGGGTGGATAGGAGCTGCCGTTTCATGAGAGGACCGGCCAACGCTTTTCCGAGCATGACCTCCGGGAACTCGGAGATATCCCGGTCCAGATATCTCTTCTTCCAGCTAATGCTCTCGATGTAAAGAACTGCCGCCCATATGAAGAGGAGAGATAACAGCGGGTCCTGATCAAGTGCAAGTGCATATCTCCCCTGGGAGAACACCATGCATATCAGGGCTAGCAGGAAGAACGAGATCATGGTACCAGCCATGGACCACCTTTTCCTGCTAAAGATCGAATATACGGCAAACACGTTGGGGGACATGGAAGCGAGGACGAATATCAGCACGGACCATGCTTTGAACAAAGGTCCATTGTCCAGCCGTGAGAACAGGTCGCCGGACCCTGTTATGAGGGAGACCATGACCGACAGGAAGAACCAACCGATGAGGCCGACGATCATCCGCCGGGTATACGTGACCATGAGCTCACGTTTCTTCTTCATACCCATGTTCATGAGAAATCCTAAGAGCGCACCTACGGGGACCCATACAAGGAACGGCATGGAGCCAAGGTCCTTCAGGACCCATCCTCCGAGCTTCTCGTATATCGGGAAGATCAGGTAGAAAAGCGCGTTCAAGGCCAGGAGAGCAATGATCGGGATACCTGTCAGGATATTGCTCTCCGATCTGGTAAGGCTTCTCATCCCCACACCTCCTCCAGAGCCCTTGTCAGGTCCATATCTGGGGTCCAGTCAAGGACCCTGGCTCCCATCGAGTGCAGATCGGTGAGCAGGTTCTCCCTTGAAAGCCTCTTAAGAAGATACTTCGGGGTCAGTTTCCCGAGGTAAACGCCCCTCTCGAACTCGACCCCGGAGGGGGAGATTATCGTGAGGGGGTGGCCCCGGCCTATGAGGTTCTTGACGGCTTCCTTGATGGTCGGGTCCTCCGAGAGAGGGGAGAACATAATGACCGGTACGTTCGGATCCAAGTATGATAGGGAGTAGGATACTGTCGCACCGAGGGTGTTGTATCCGGAGGGAGTAACATTGGTCAAGGTGTGCAATATCGTCGGCAGGGCGGAGGGACCCCCCATGGGTTTGAACACAGAAACGGTGGACCCGTAGATTATCAATCCGACCCTGTTCGAGGTCTGGAGTAGGCCGGCAGTGACGGAGGCTATGAACCGGATGCTCCTCTCCAGAGGATTATCGACCATTGTGCCAACCCTGGTGACCATTCGGGCATCCAGAAGGAACATGATATCGGTAACGGATTCCGCTTCGAACTGATTGACAAGAAGCTTGCCCGTCCTGGCCGTTGCTTTCCAGTTTATCGTATTGAAAGGATCGGATGGGGTGTAGTCCCGGATGGAATGGAACTCCTTTCCCATTCCCACCCTCCGAAGCCTCATCTCACCAGGTCTCTGTTTGGCCCTGAGGACCAGCATCTCCTTTGCCCTCCGGGCCTCCATCGATGGAAAGACCGTAAGCTGCTCCGTATTGTCGATCTCCTCCTCGAGGAACCATAGCCACATGGGGTCCCATCTCCTTACCGAGGTGGGTCCGAGGGGGTGATATCCCCGGAGGGGGGCTTCTATCTCGTAGCGGAAGAACCTCTTCCCGGGTGGGAGCATCGCGCAATTCGAAGAGTCTCTTACTTCAAGCCCGGGAGAGATGCGGTCATAGATCTCGAGATTACCCATGGACTGCCGTGTATCGACCCTTACACCGACATCAAGTGTCTCGGACTCGAATATCTGGTTGCGCTCCACGTCCCTCTCGATCCTGGGCCTTGCGGGGATGAAAGAGAACGATAGGAGCATCACGGCAAGACAGAGAAGCCCACCTATCAGGAAAAGCCTGGATGACATCACCACTGATAGCACTATCAGGACGATGGAGGCAGAGGAATACCCGATGGCCCTGGACGAGAAACCACTCATGCTCTTGCCCAGGTGCTCACCCCCACGATGATATTGTTGAGGTCGATCCCCTTTTTCAAGGAGCCGCTGCGGGCGAAATCGTAAAGGGTATCGTTATCGATCATGGACCCAAGTTCATCCCAGGTAAGACCGGAAAAAGCTTCCGAGGACATCCCGTAGGCAACCCTGACACGGTCCAGGAAGACCTTTCTCATCTCCGTTATGTCCCCATCGTACAACCCCGGGTCCACGATCTCCGCGACCCCTGTCCTGTCGAGGACAGAAACATGCCTGTGGACGGCAGGTGGCTCCTGCAGGTAAGCAAAAGCGAAAAGGGTTATCGTGATGAAGGTCCCGACCACGATCTTCAGGTTCACATCAGTGATCAGCAGGAGCGGTATGGACGAGCCTCTCTGGACAAGACCGGGAATACCCGTGGTCGAATGGACGCTCTCGTCGAAAACGACCTTGCCTCCGTCGGGAAGGAGGAACCTGACAAGGGACAGGAACAGGTCCATATTGTCCGCTCGATCTATCATGTCGTTCATGAAGATTGAGGGGTCGGAGAGGACCACAACGTTGCCCTGTTCGGTCGATGAGGGGTCGGGGTCCGTGATCGCGGCTATGTATCTGGGCCCCGGAGCTTCTCCCTGGGCCGAGGTCAGATTGTCCATCACCCCGTTGCCGTTCCTGTCGACCCAGCTCGCCGGCGATGACCTTATGATGCCCTGGCCGCTGGAAAATATCAGGGAAGAAGGCCTGTTCAGCAGCAGGAACCCCGTGAAGAGGTCCAGATCGATGTCGTCTATCTTCACGAGGTCAGGGTGCCCCTCGAACGTCTCGTCGTACAGCTGCCCCGGTATGATGGTGATGTCAAAACGTCCCGAGAGCGAATTGATCCTGCCGGTATCATCCGCGAGCAGGAGCTTTCCCCCCCTCCGGTAGAACTTATCAAGGGTGTGGACCTCGGTAGCGGTGTACTCCCTCTGCGGCCCTATGGATATGAACAGTGTCCTTGAGGGGTCCTCTTCCTCAAGCAGGAGGGCAGGTGATGTGAGTACCTTGGAGACTGTATGATCACCGCCCAGCGAGGTGAAGGCTTTTGACAGACCCGTCCTGCCTTCTTCCTCCACGGAGAGGTCCGTGTCATCCCTCATCATCAGGGAGATCACCTCGGAGGCGACGAGAAGGCAGAGTAAACAGATGAAGATCAGCATCCATATCCTTCTGGACCTGTCGATGTTCATCAGGCACCACCCTTGCTTCCCAGGAGCGCTCTGAGGTCATCATCATGGTCTATCTTCATCTTCCAGGGAAGGTGTCTCCTCGTGGTCGTAGCGATATCGCTCCTCGCCCTCTCGAACCTACCGGTGAAGCCTTCGTCCTGGGAGGTCGCTATCTCCTTCCTGAGGTCGGTCGATAGGGTCCTTGCTTTGGAAATGAGATGCGAGGACATCTCGTGGTCGGAGTACCGTGCCTCGTCGAATAGCCTGGTGATATCTTCCATGTTCTTCATGGAACCCCCGACCGCTGCCTCCCTTACCGCAATGTCGTATTCGTCCGCTGTCATCTCCGGGGGTCTGGCAGCCCCCTTTTCCTTGAGTTCGGACAGGATGCCGCTGTAGCTGCTGCAGATCATCTCCTGGGAACCTTTTCTGGGCTTGAAATCGTACATGGAGTCCGATCTGGCCTCTTCCACCCGTCTCGAACCCTTGTCTGTCCTGAACCTGTTGAAGAGGATCAAGGCCGTGGCGATCACTGCCACTATGGCTGCCGCGATCACGGAGATGTACACCCAGAAGTGGTTGCCGCCATCGATAACGGCATCCCTCCTGGGGATGACAATGACCGTTATGGCAGGTACCAGGTATCTATCGGGATCACCCGAGAATTCTATCTGGACCTCGTCTTCCTCCTCGATACCTTCCAGAACGATCTCCAATGTGCCGTTATTATCCGTAATGTAGGTCCTGTAAGAGAACGGTGTCCCTATACTGAGAGAAGCATGATCGACAGGTTCCCTGTTCTGGTCCTTCAGGGCTACCTTCAGGGTCGTGTTCCCATCGTCGAATATTACCGAGGCCTGTATCTGCACCATGGAGAGGACCTTCACTTCCCATGATAACAGTGATGGTTCATACATGCCGGTCCTCTCGTCCGCAAGGTCGGAGAACTTCACGGTGACGAGAGCCTTGCCCAGGGGGGTGAAGGTTGACAGAGTGTGGGTCAGCTTGAAGAAACCCTGTTCGTCGGTCCCGGTGGTCCTGACCATTTCCCCGTTGATCAAAAGCTCTATGGCCTCATCGCCGGCGACCCCACTCCCGAGATCGTCAACAAGGCGGCCTCTGATGACGAGGTCCTCATCCAGCATCAGAGTTACGACCTGTTCCTGAAGCTCCAGGTGTGTGATCGCCGTGATGGAGATAAGCCCTATAATGGAACCCCCCAGGATCGAGTCGGATGAGGTTTCGTGAAAGGCTTCCAATTCCATCGGACCGAGAGGAATATCATCCGGGAGGGGGACACTTATGGTCGCCCATCCAGTCCTGTTGGTGATACCGGTATAGGTGCTCAGCCATGGAGAGCCGATAAAGGAGACCTTGACCATCTCGCCCGGGAGCGGTTGCAGGTCCGCGGTGAAGAGCAGAAGGTTCAACTCCTCGCGGACCCCGCGGACCAGGGTCTCTTCGTTCAGGAGGAGGTATGAGCGGACCGTAACCGTGAACGACAGGCTTGCATTGATGGCCGTGTTCATGCTTCCAGCTTCAAATTCGACATTCACGAGATATGACCCGGTCTTGAACAACTCTCCGCTTATCTCCAGGGGATATGAGAAGGACCCCATGGTCAAGGCGGCAGTCACGGATATCACCCGGGAAGCATCCTTGCCGGAAAGGACAGAGATCGACACGTCACCCTGCGGATCAGGACCCAGTCCGAGGACCGTGCCGTTGATATACACGGTTGCCTCCGTTTCCTGGCGGCGTCCTATTTTCTCCAGAAAGATGGTCGGACCGTCGACGACGGATATCTCGACGCTGGCCGAGGATGGTCCGATAAAGCTGTCCCCTATGAAATCGAGACCGATAGTATATGTGCCCGGCTCCCAGGGAACTTGGATCGGGACAGTGAAAGATCCCGACGGTCCAGTTGTCTGTTGTTCTATGTAACCCCATCCTGCCCCCAGATCGATCGCTGCATCGGTGATCCCGACACCGCCGGCATCCTCCAGCTTGGCAGTGAAAGGGATGGTGGAGCCAATGGAGTATGGACCGGGACCGGTGTATAGAACGATCCAGGATGAGGAATGGACAACGGATGCCACGGGTCTCGAGACAGAGGGCAAGTACAACCTTCCATCCATCCTTTTCTGCCTGGTAACAGCGTATATGTTCACTTCTCCATGAGGGATCGAGCCGATGGGGGTGCATCCGATGATGAATCCACCTTCATCATCGGTAGAGGCCGTCCCCGTAATATACGAGGGATTCCTCTCCATGCTGAGGGCCGTTTCGGGGTCTGTCTCCCGGTCCACGATCAGGATGGAGACCATGATGCCGTTCAATCCCTTACCCTCCTCGCTGAGCACCTGTCCCGTGACCTTGAAGGACCCTTTGAACGGATCCTCGGTCTTGGAAATGGTCGATGGGGCGGTCCCTATGATCACAACAGTCCCTTTTTCCGGCTGATATTCGCTCCCCGGGTCACCCGGGTCCAATGGATTGGTCCCCTCCCTTACCTCCCGACCATCATTGTCTGCATCCAGGTCGGTGTTGGGATTGTTCGGGTCGGTCCTGTTATCAAGGGAACCGTCACTGTTCCAATCGACGTAGGACTGCCATTCGAGGAAAAAGTGGACGATCTCTGTATGATCGCTCAGACCGTCATCATCACTGTCCTGGTCGAGGGGGTCCGTATGATGAGTGTATATCTCCACACCGTCCACGAGCCCGTCCCCGTCCGTGTCATTGAGTACGGGGTTCGTCCCGTGGATAAGGACCTCCTCCCCATCGGTGAGACCATCGCCATCCGTGTCCGGGTCCTGCCAGTTCGGTCTCCTGTCGTTTATGCCGTCCCCATCCCAGTCCACCGAGGATCTGGGATAGGAGAGGGCAGGGTCGTGCTTCTCCTGACCGTTGAGAAGAGAATCGCCATCCGAATCCAGGAAATCATCATCATCATCGGGATCGAGAGGGTTCAGCCCTTTCTCCACTTCCAGACCATCTATCATACCACCCTTATCGGTGTCGGGGTCCAGCGGGTTCGTCTTGTTAAAATGGGATGGGCTATCGCTCCATTTTACCTTCGGGTCCTTGTAGCTGGCCACGGTTTCGTAATGATCGCTGAGCATGTCCCCGTCCGTATCAGGGTCGTTCGGGTCCGTTCCTGTCTGGAGCTCACCATAGAAAACACTTCCTCCAATGATCACGGTGTCCCCGTCCCAGAGGCCGTCGTCATCGCAGTCGGGGTCGAGCGGGTCCGTAGGTCCGTACGGGCGGAAGGGGTCGAACTTGTTGCGCCCGGACAGCTCGCCGAAGTGGTCGATGACGTCATATCCGTCGTAGAGACCGTCCTGGTCGGTATCCGGATCGTTCGGATCGGTGCCCATCCGGTACTCAAGGCCATCCATCAGGCCGTCCATATCACTGTGGGGATCCAGTGGGTTCGATCGATCCCAACCGTTATGTCCCGTCAGCTCACCAGGGTAGAAAACCCCATCCACCTCGATATCGATATAGCCGTCGGCCATACCGTCAGAATCGGTGTCGATGGATAGCCAGTTCGTCCCAATTGAAAGGTTCTCTTCCATATCCGTGAGCCCATCGCCGTCCGTATCGAGTATGTACACATCGTCGATAGGGTCCAGCGGGTCGTACGGGTTCTTCATTCCGTCAATGTCGCGGTGATCGACCTCGTCACCATCGCACACGCCTCCTCCATCCGTATCGGGATCGTTAGGGTCCGTCTCACCCGGGCCATCCCCTTCGTTCCAGGGGCCACTGTCCACCATGCCGTTGAGATTGCGGTCCTCGTACTCTCCGGGATCGGGTTTCCCGTCCCGCGGGCTCCCCATCCAACCGTCTATCCATCCATCGGGAAGAGAGTCTCCATCAGTATCCTCATCAAGGGGGTCCGTTCCCGATACGAACAATTCCTGTGGGTCCGTGAGCGAATCCTCGTCGCCATCGACGGAGGAGGGGTCGCTCTTGAAACCATAGGTCCCGAAGACCTCATCCGGGTCATCGAGTCCATCACCATCCGTATCATTGAGCGTCGGGTCCGAAACGAAACCATCCTCCCCCGGCATGAGCTCCTCTCCGTCCCAGAGAGAATCGTCATCCGTGTCGGGGTCTAGAGGGTCGGAGGGGGTCCCCAGGACGCCTCTCAGCTCGTAAGAGTCCCAGACAAGATCGCTATCGGTGTCGGGATCGTTCGGGTCCGTCTCGTTATGGTCCACGATCCCATTGCCGTTGATATCTTCTTCCCTGTCGGTCAGACCATCACCGTCAGAATCCCTGTAAATAGGATCGTCAAGGGGGTCCAACGGGTCACCGCCGAATTCGAGCTCGGTACCATCAGGCACCGAACCGCCATCGGTATCCGGATCCAGGGGGTCCGTCAGGGTATTGTAGTACTCCACGCCGTCAAGAAGGCCGTCGCCATCAGTATCCGGGTTTCGGGGCGCCGTGCCGATCTCTTCCTCTATTCCATCCCAGAGGCCGTCGCTATCCGTATCCGGGAGCAGAGGGGAGGATCTCCCGTTCTTGACCTCCTTCCCGTCATCTAGTCCATCTCCGTCGGTGTCGGGTTCCAACGGGTTCGTCTGATAACGTTTGACCTCCTTCCCGTCATCAAGTCCGTCACCGTCGGTATCGGGTTCCAGGGGGTCGGTACCCAATGTGAAGAACTCCATCCCATCGGACAGGAGATCGCCATCGGTATCCCATTCCGATACCGAGGTGTTCAAGCCCATTTCGATCAGGTCCGGCAGACCGTCGCCGTCCGTGTCTTCGGGGAATGGCCTATCGTCAGAGGGATCCAGCGGATCCTTCTGAAAGGACACTTCCAGAAGATCCCGTATGCCTCCCCTGTCCGTGTCGGGGTGAAGGGGATCGGTCCCAAGGACCATCTCTTCCCTGTCGGAGAGACCGTCCCGGTCAGTATCCGGGACCCTTGGAGAGGTTCCGATCTCGATCTCGAAAAGATCGAGGAGGGCATCGCCATCAGTATCATTATGCATCATGGAGGTGAATGTCACGAAAAGCTCGACCCGATCATTCAGACCGTCACCATCCGTGTCGTTGTTACAGGGGTCGGTCCCCAGTATACATTCCAACCCGTCGGACAGTCCGTCACCATCCGTGTCGTTCCGTGAGATGGATGT
>JAFGLL010000099.1 GCA_016928095.1 Thermoplasmatota archaeon | reverse complement strand
GCGGAGGGAAGGGTCCTGTTCGAGGTGGAGTTCATCGGGAAAGCTTCACACGCCTCCCATCCCTCCCAGGGGATCAATGCTCTTCATGATGCGTCCAGGTTGATAACGGAGATCACCCATTTCGATCTGTATTCACACATCAAGATGGGCAGAGGACATTACGTCGTATTGAATATCGAGGGAGGGGACCCATCCTTTACTGTTCCATCATACTGCAAGCTTCTCGTCAACCGGCAGCTCACCCTGGGAGAGACCGAGGCCTCCGCCTCTCGGGAGCTCAGAAGCATAGCATCCTCGCTCAAGCTTCGGTCCAGGGTCCGTATAAAAAAGAGATACTCTCCATCGCCCCTGCTTGAATACCGACCCTATCTTTTTGAATCATCAAGGTTCCTGGACCTTTTCGTTGACAAGGTGATGGGATCCATTTCAAAGGACCGGGAAAGGTACTGTCTGTTCACAACAAGTTCTGTCGGGGATTTCAACCTCTTCGGTAACAGGGCAAAGATACCCACCGTGGTCTTTGGACCGGGTGGAGGGAACATACATTCTCCCAACGAGTTCGTCAACAAGGACGAACTGCTGAAGGTCACTGACAAACTGATCGATTTCCTTCTGGAGGCATATGGACTTGGGTGAATATCCACGACTTTTGGTAGATGATCTGAAGATAGAGGAGAATGCGAGGGTCATTGTCGAACTAGCAAAGGAGCATGGGATAGGGGTCACCGGAGTGACCAAGGCCACCTGCGGTGATCCCGGGGTAGCCCGTGCCATGATAAGGGGCGGTGTTACATCGATCGGTGAATCCAGGGTCCTCAACATCAAGAGGCTGAGATCGGAAGGGTTGGATGCCGATATACTTCTTCTCAGGACCCCCATGGCCTCCGAGGTCGACGAGGTAATTGATGTGGCCGACATCTCGCTGAACTCGGAAATGGGCATCCTTGGTCTTCTCAATGCTGAAGCTGAAAAACGGGAGAAGGTCCACAAGGTGGTTCCGATGGTGGAAATGGGGGACCTCAGAGAGGGATTTCCCCCGGAAGAGCTATTTCAGGTCCTGGAGCCCATCACAAGAATGAAGGGGCTGTCCCTCCATGGACTTGGTATGAACCTTGCCTGCTTCGGAGGTGTGGTTCCCACCAGCGAGAAGGTGGAAGAGTTCGAGGAGATGGTTGAGGATGTGGAGGACCGGCTCGGCATGGACCTCGAGATGATCTCCTCCGGAAATTCCGCCAATATCCCCCTTCTGACGGAGGGACATTCTCACGGGCGTACGAACAACCTGAGGATCGGCGAGGGGATACTCCTCGGTCTGGAGACCGTCAACAGGACAGCCATCCCGGGGACGCACCAGGATGCTTTCGTTCTGGAGGCTGAGATAATCGAGAAGAAGTCCAAACCGTCCAAACCTCAGGGAACGGTCTCCCAGAACGCCTTCGGCGAGATCCCGAGTTTTGAGGACCGAGGAGAGATGGTCCGTGGCATCGCCGCAGTTGGCAGGCAGGATGCCATCCTTGAAGACCTTGTCCCCATCGAGGAAGACCTTGAGGTGCTGGGCGGATCATCCGACCATCTATTGCTGGATATGGAAGGGTCCGGCAAGGATGTGGGGGACCATGTGAGGTTCATACCCGCATACGGCGCTCTTGTACATCTCTGCACCTCCGAATATGTGAACAAGGTTCACTTCTGAGTCATTCCTACAGCAGGAATATCATCGAGACCCCTATCAGGCAGACCACTGTACCGATGACCGACCTGTATGTGGGCCTCTCCTTGAAGACAAAGAACGAGATGGGTATCATGAGTAGGGGGGGCAGCGCCATCAAGGTGCTTGCGACACCTATCGGAGCATTATCCACAGCGATGAATGACGCCCATATGCCCAGGAACGGACCGAAAAACGTCGCGAGGCTGACCCACAGGATGAAGCCTTTATCTCTGAAAGCGCTGAAGGACCTCCTTCCTCTCTGGAGCACGATCGTCGCGAACCATATAGAGACAGCACCCCAAAATATCCGGATATAGGTTGCCGTAAGGGGAGGATTATCGCTGATCATCCTCGACATGGCATCCTTTGCCAGGAGGATCTGGATGGCCTGTCCGAGCATGCCCCCGAATGCAAGAAGCAGCCCCAGGGTGGTTATTCTGAAAGGTGACCTGTTGCTGCTACCGCCGTTCTTCCTGTCGGTCACGACCCATGAGACCCCTGAAAGGGTGATACCTATTGCAATTATCTTGTACCAGGAAAGGGTTTCATCCATCATCAGCCATGCAACGCTTGTCGTGACTATGGGACCGAGGGACATCACGAGCATGGAGACCCTTGGACCGACCTTCAGGTAGGACCAGAAGAGAAGACCGTCCCCCACCGATAGACCTATTATCCCGGATAAGGCCAGAATGAGCCATACGAGCAGGCTCTCTGATGGGACCAGGCTGCCAACGATGATCAGATGGAACAGACCCAGCAGAAAGAGTGCTCCGATCAATCTCCACCTGTTCATCATCTGGGGGCTCTGTCTCTTTCCGCCTAGCGTGAAGAATGTGGATGATGATGCCCATAGAACGGAGGTCGCAAGGGCGGCAATCTCGCCTATAAGGTTGGACATCTGGCCTTCATCCATGAGCCTCTATAAATAGCTTCCAAAAGATGCCAGGGTGCTAATAACAGGATACATTAGTTTTGGGAGAAATGAACTTCAATATGTATCCTGCTCAAATATCCGCCCTCGATATCGGCATCTCACCTCCTGAAGAGGCTCTTCTTTCTCCCCCATGAACAGAGATCGCTTCACCACAATTGTTATAGTTGCCGGACATGGTGTCCACTTTCCTGGGTGCAGTCCAATGAATGAAAAAAAGAGAGCCACCGGAGGGATTCGGACCCCCGACCTTCTGATTACGAATCAGACGCTCAACCGGGCTAAGCTACGGTGGCATTTTTTCGAGGATAGCAATTTTTAATAGATAATCGTTTGGGCACCTCGGATCGTGTTGGATAGATCCCGATCATCCCACGTTCTTTTTGACGATCTCGTGGTTTGCGAAGAGCTCCTTGGAGCGCTTGAGTGCTGTCAGTACCGGCATCTCCTTTCCGGAGAGATAATATATAAGCGCCCCGCCCCCGGTAGAGACATGGTCTATGTTGTTGAACTTCTTGTCCTTGATGACCGCGGTCGTCTCGCCCCCGCCCATCACAGAATACGCAGGTGATTCATCGATGGCCCTGAATATCTCGACTGTCCCTTCCGAGAAACCCTGCACCTCGTAAACCCCTGCAGGTCCGTTGGCTATGAGCGTCTTGGCTTCCCTGATCACATTGGAATAGTGGGCTATGGTCTCGATACCGATATCGAATATCGGCCCATCGGCCGGGAGGTTCGAAAGTGTTACCCTCTCCCTTTGGCCATCGATGTTCAGTGTCATATCCGAGGGATACTCTATCTTCCCCGGATGGTCGTCGAGCATCTTCCTGCATCTCTCCAGGAGCCCGTCCGCTTCCTGTATCTCCTGGTGTATGAAGTTCTTGTTGACAGTACCAAGGTCGTGCCCGTCCGCCCACTGGAACATGGAACCGACGACACCCGTGGTGAGTATCCTGTCGCAGATCCCGTTCTTCAGGAGGTTCTCCGCGACCTTGATCGAATCATCCACCTTCAGGCCCCCCAGTATTGCGATGCAGGGGCTTTCAGGGTCATCGGTGACCTTCGACAGTGCCCTGAGCTCCTTTTCCATGACAGGGCCGGCACAGCTCGGGAGGACCCTTGTGAAACCCACCAATGTGGGCTGCGACCTGTGAATAGCGGAGAAGGCATCGTTGATGAAAACGGATGAAACCTTTGACAGGGCCCTTACTATGTGGCTTCTCTCCTGGACCTCCATCGAGGCGTCGGCCAGTGCCACCTCTTCCGCATAGAACCTGGAGTTCTCGAGCAGGATGATGTCGCCGATCTTCATATTCCCGATGGCCTCTATCGCTCTGTTATGGAAGAGTGAATCGATGTATTCCACCTCACGGTCGAGCACCCTCGAGAGGACCTTGGCATGTTCTTTGAGCGGGTAGAAATCCTTCTTGCCGGGTCTGGATTGGTGGGCAAGGAGAACAAGCTTGCAGGCTGGCAGTTTCCTGATGGACTGGGCGTGTTCTTCGATCCTCTTCAGGGACAGAATGTCACCGGTCTCGGGATTGAGCGGAGAATTGATATCCACCCTCATAAGAACGGTCCTGTTCTCTAGATCAAGGTCGGAGATCGTGAAGAAGGGAAGCACCATTCGGACGCACCACGGTTGAATATCGGAGCTGGATTAAAGCCTTTCCCATGGAACGCTTCTTCACGCGGGTCCGTCCCCATCTTCCCGATATCTGGAAAATGTTAATATTACTTTATAGGTTATGGAAATGCGTAAAAGGAGGCGTCCCATGGCCCTGGACCCATTACTTCAGGAATACCGGTATGAGATCAAGGAGAACAGGGGCAGGAGGGCATTAGCACTGTTGGTTGACACACTGATCGTGGCAGTCTTTGTTTTCTTTTTCACGGCGATCTTTATTTTCATAGTTTTCGAATCCAATCCCTTGAGCCTTATCGTTGGACAGTTCTCCCCTCTCATATACCATCATGAAACTGTCATGGGCAGGCCGACACCTGTGGTGCTGGCGATGATACCCGGGATCTTCTTGAGCCTGATCTTCACCGGCCTCTACTTCACTATCTTCGAGGTCAATGGCAGGAGGACACTTGGTAAGAGCTTACTTCACCTGGAAGCCCTCGGGAGCGATGGCAAGTACCTGAACTGGTCCATGGCTTACAGGAGGAACCTGACGAAGCATATCTTCGGGGCTGCCGGTATCTACATCCTCGGGATATTTGGCTTTGGCCTGTTCATCGGAATAGCATGCCTTGTCGATCTGATGATATACCCTCAAAAGAAGAGGGATGTCAGACAGAGGCTGTCGGAAGTATCCCTGGGAACGATGGTCTACGTCGAGAACGAGACGATCCCCATCGGAGGCATATCGATACCAGGTGAGAAGATCCCCGAGATCAAAGAGAAGGTGAAAGCTCCAAAGAGCGAGGGCTCCCGACCGCTTTCCGGGCCCGAGAAACCTCTGTCACTGCCAGCCTTTGACGAAAAGGAGAGGGCCGATCAGACATCATCGAAGAAGAAACCCCTTTTACTGGCCCCTGCGAAAGGGTCCGAAGGACCATCTGAAAAGGAGCATGAGGAGGGGCCTTCTCCTGAGGTCAAGGATGAGGAAGTTGGAGAAGAGGACAAGATCATAGAGGAGAAGCAGAGCGTTTCGTTCATATCCCGGATCTTCAAGGGCGTCCTGGGGTCCCGTAAAGAGAAAGGGGATACGACTCTGCATATCGAGCAGGTCCCGGGACCGGATGACATAACGGATATCGAGGGACCCAAGATCAAGAAGGAAACGGCCAGGGATGAGAACTTACTCCGGTTCATGATGGAATTCGATATCGATGAGGTCCGGGCGGGAGCACTCTATGATATGGGTTACAGGAGCAAGGCGGATCTAATCGATGCGGTCCCCCAGGACCTGATGATGATAGAAGGCATCAATCCCACGATAGCAAAGAGGATAATTGCCAGGGCAAAGGAATGACCGGAGGCTACCTGTAAGGTTCATATAACAAGTGCAGTTATGGGAACCGTTCAAGTGATGTGGGCCGGTAGATCAGCTCGGTAGATCGCTTGCTTCGCAAGCAAGAGGCCTCGGGTTCAAATCCCGACCGGTCCACTTCTCACTTTTCTGAACAATGATCAATTTCGTGAGAAGTGGACCTCTTCCGCAAT
>JAFGLL010000098.1 GCA_016928095.1 Thermoplasmatota archaeon | reverse complement strand
TCTATTAATATTGTTTGCAGTGTTGGGCAGTGTTGTGTTATCACAGGAGATGTGAGGCTCTTCTGCCAGCTCATGCAATCGGTTCCGGCGATAAAATTCCTTTAATTGAAAAGGTCCCTAGACCTGACCCTTCTCATCAGGCCACGTATCAGATGATGGAACAACATTCTCTCTGGGGGATGAGGATCGAATTCCGTGATATTCTTTACCCCTCCATAACATATTATGCCTAAGTGAAGTACACATGTTGTGGGTCTCAATCCGTTCAGGTCTTCCATGGGATAATCCCCGCCCACTGAATATTATCTATCCGGTCGAATGCGGTCCATCCCTATCTCCTTCGCCACGGACATGGCCATGATGTAAGATCCATGTAAAGGATGGGTTGATGTTGACCGATGGGGTCGAAATGATACATGAGAAGAGTATCGCTTCGCACACCCCAGGGTACCCGGTTCTCAAAGCTCCTCTTCTATCCTGATCAGCTCGTTGAGCTTTGCTATGCGCTCTCCGGATACCGCCCCTGTCTTGATGCAGATGGATCCGAAGGCGACACCGAGGTGTGAAATGGCGGGGTCCGTCGTCTCCCCACTGCGGTGCGAGATGACGTTCTGATATCCCGCCTCGTTGGCGAGCTTCACGGCGTCGATGGTCCTTGTGAGGGTTCCTATCTGGTTGGGCTTTATGAGGATGGCATTGCACGAACCGGCCTCGATGCCTCTCATCAGCCTCTCCTCGTTGGTCACGAAAAGGTCATCGCCAATTATGAGACAGCGCTCCCCCATCTCCTCGGTAAGCTCTGCGAACCCCTCGAAATCCTCCTCGTCCAGAGGGTCCTCTAAGGAGAAAAGGTCATACTTATCGGCTAGTTCGGCCATGTAGGCGATCTGTCCCTGGGTGTCAAGTTTCTTATCCGCGTAGTGATACTTGCCGTTCTTGAAGAACGATGAGGCGGCCACGTCGATGCCCGGCTGGATGATGAAACCGACCTCGTCCCCTATCTCCTTGCATGCCTGGGAGACAATCTCCATCGCTTCGTCGTTTGTGACCTTTGCCACCCATGCCCCCTCGTCACCCTTGCCGAGAGCCGATGCGGGGAACTTCTTCTTCAGGATATCGGCGACCTTTTTATGCACAGCAGCCCCTGCAAATACCGAATCGGCGAAGCTCTCCCCCTGGGGGATGACAAGGAACTCCTGGATGTCCGTTCCGCCTATGGCGTGCTTTCCGCCTCCGAGAACGTTCCCCATCGGGAAAGGAAGCTCGCAGTTCATCATACCGCCTATGAACCTGTACAACGGGATGCCAAGGGCATCCGAGGCCGCTTTTGCGTTGGCTATGGACATGGCCACGATAAGGTTCCCGCCTACCCTTGAGAGGTCCTTCGTCCCGTCTATCTCGGAGAGCTGTTGGTCAAGTTCCTCCTGCTCCAGGGAATCGAACCCTATAAAGTTCGGTACCACCTCCTCCTGGAATAGTTCGATGGCCTTGTCGATCCCCGTCTTGGGGACCGCCATTACCTCATGGGCTCCCGTACTGGCCCCGCTGGGGGCCCCGAACCTTCCGAAACCGTTCTCGGTCCAGACCTCCACCTCGACGGTAGGGTTGCCCCTGCTGTCTAGTATCTTCCTGATGACTATGTCCTCGATAAGTGTCATTACATCACCCTGATGGCCCATATATCCCAAGGGTAAAAGCCTTTCTGTCCTTCGATGAAATATCTCCTGTGCATCGATCCCAAAGCAATAAATGCCGATCATGGGAATAGCTCAGATGGGTATGGGTCGTGCGTTATCTATACAGAGACCGCAGGTTCGATCTTCGGGGGTTGTCGGCGATCCCGCAGGCATCAACTTTTAGTCCCAATTGAGCATTAGGGGTGCCATGGGCTCCGATGAAGTAACGACGATAGATGATCTGAAGAAGGAGATATCCAGGTTCGTGACCGAACGCGACTGGGACCGCTTCCACAGACCGAAGGACGTTGCCATGGCGCTTTCCATCGAGGCGGGGGAGCTCATGGAGCTGTATCTCTGGGACAGGTCCCCCGACAGGGAGGACCTGATGGACGAGCTCGGGGACGTTCTCTTCTTCCTGGTGGACATGTCCATCAGGGAGAACATGGACCTCTCGGAAGCGTTCCGAAGGAAGATGGAGAAGAACGATGAAAAATACCCATCCTCCCTGGTAAGAGGCCGTGACGACAAGTACACAGCATACATGGGGGGAAGATGATGCAAGACGACATGATCCTTCACAATATCGGAAAGCTCTACACCTTCCCCGGAGAGGGGCCTGTTCCGGGTACAATGATGGATTCACCGTCCATCATCGAAGGGGCGGCCGTCACGGTCTCTGCCGGAAAGATACACATGGTCGCAGGTGAGCCGGAGGTCTGGGACAGGACGGACCTGATGAAGGATGCCGTCTGTATAGATTGTAAAGGAAAGTGTCTGGTTCCTGGCTTCGTGGACCCCCACACCCATCTAGTCTTTGCCGGGACAAGGGAGTACGAGCTCCCCATGAAACTGAAAGGGGCCACCTACCTCGACATCCTTAACGCAGGCGGAGGCATCCTGAGGACCGTTAAAGATACCAGGGCCGCCTCACTGGAGGAACTGGTCGAGGGACTGGACCTGAGGCTCGACAAGATGCTTCGTTACGGCACGACCACGGTGGAGATAAAATCAGGTTACGGACTCGACCGTGACACCGAGATAAAGCTCCTCAAGACGGTCAAGGCCTCAAAGCATCCCATCGAAAAAGTACCTACCTTCCTCGGCCCCCACGCGGTCCCCCCGGAGTTCAGGCACGACCCGAATGCCTTCATCGACCTGATGATCGATGTTGCACGGGAGGTTTCCGGGGAAGGCCTGGCGGAGTTTGCCGACATATTCTGCGAGACGGGGGCCTTCGACGAGAAGCAGTCGAGGAGATTCCTCTCCGCCGCAAGGGATGCGGGATTGAAGGTCAAGGTCCATTCCGACGAGATAATGAACCTGGGCGGGACCATCGCAGGTGCTGACCTTGGGGCCTCCTCCGCCGATCACCTGCTCGTCTCCGACGATCACGACCTCGATGCGATGAAGGAGGCGGGAACGGTCCCTGTCCTGCTTCCCGGGACGCTCCTGACCATATTCGAGCAGAGGGTCCCGAGGGCAAGGGAGATGATGGACCGGGACCTGCCGGTCGCTATTGCCACGGACATCAACCCGAACTGTATGGTGGAGAACCTCCAGTTCATAATGGCGCTTGCATGCTACAGATTGAAAATGACACCGAACGAGATCCTTGCGGCCTCCACGGTGAACGCAGCCCATGCAATAGGAAGGTCCGGCCGCAAGGGAAGGATACGGGAGGGATATGATGCCGACCTTCTCGTGATGAAGGACCACTCCTTCGAGCATGTCGTTTACAACTTTGGCGTGAACCACGTGGAGAAGGTCATACTGGGAGGCAAACTCCTCCTTGACAACGTGGGGTGGTGAAATGGACCTCGATACTGTCATCGAAAAAAGGCACTCCGTGAGAAGCTACTGCGGAATGGTCCCTGCTGACAATGATATGGAAAGGATCGTGGCCGCCGCGCGGAAGGCACCGTCAGCCGGTAACCTGAAGGCCTTCAAGGTGTTCGTCCTGAGGTCCGGGACCGAGCGCAGACGCATGATGGAATCGACCCTCCATCAGACCTTCATCTCCGAGGCGCCCTACTTGCTCCTCTTCTGCGCCGATCTGAAGGCCATCGAACCCTATGGCGGGCGTGGAAAGGAACTGTTCTGCGTTCAGGACGCTACGATCGCAGCGGTGTTCGCCATGCTCAAGGCAACCGAACTGGGACTCGGCACCTGCTGGGTGGGAGCTTTCGACGAGGATAAGGTCAGGGAGGCCTCTGGATCGCCGCCACACCTGCGCCCTGTGGCGATCCTTACAGTAGGGGACGAGAAGTGATGATATGTGGACCTACGTCATAGCTTTCACCGCGGATATGAAAGGGTTCATGATGGTCAGGTCAAGAAAGAGAGGCGGGTGGGAGATGCCCGGTGGAAAGGCGTTTGATGGAGAGACCCCGCTGGAAGCATCCCTCAGAGAATTCCGGGAGGAAACCGGGCATATGCTCATCTCGCGGGAAGAATGGGTAGCTACCATCGGGAACGGATTCGTACATTTCGGTTACATCGGGGAGGGGGATGAAAGAAGACGCTGCCTTGAGGAGATAGAAGAGGTGGAAGTGTTCGAGGATCTCCCGATCGATCTGGCCTATCCAAAGATGGAATACGAACCGCTGTTATCCATGGCCAGGGTCCTTCTTTTAAAGGAGGGAGCTTTTCTAACGGAATGATACGTCAGAATGTCCAGGCCGGGGAGACTGCATTGCTGGTCCTTAGAACCTCGTCTTGCACATGGCCACTGTTCTTCAAGCATCCAATATCGATCCCGGTTTCCACTTTGATCCCTTCTTTCATGGTACCATCACCTTATCATGGGTATGTCCCACCTGTCCGCGGAGCCTGGATGCGGTAGATGTTTTCCCATTGCCGGAACGTGTGCCTTCATCACACCGGAAGGTCTTGTAGAGCCATCATCCATACCGGTAATGATCCCTATCATGTCCACGATATCCGTCCTCTTCGGGTCCTCGAGGGTCCCTATGAAGACGGTCTTGTCCGATGCGTTCGCGAGCGTTAGAACCTCATCAATGAAGGGTTTGGTCGATCCCTCCTCGAAACCCTCGGGTTTAACGAGGTTCAGAAGGAACCCCTTTCCGGTCGAGGGGTCCCTTCTGATCAGACCGCAGTGCATGAACTCCTCGGCTGCGGACCTTGCATCTCCCATGTAACTCCCCCCGACGAATATCGAACCCTCGTTGCCTTCTTTGAAGACCGACCTCAGGTCCGATATCGTCAGGGACCTCTCCGATCGCCCGTATATCGTGTCTGCCATTGATACGATGATCCATGATATCAGTGCGTCCAAGGCTGCGAGTGTCCTGGAGAATGGCTGCTGCCCGTTGATCTCCTGGAACCTGTCCTGGTCTATCGACACTACCTTGAATCCCCTTTTGATCATGCTGTTCTTTGCGTGG
>JAFGLL010000097.1 GCA_016928095.1 Thermoplasmatota archaeon | reverse complement strand
TACACGGAGCTTGACAGAAGGGAAAGGGTGATCCGGTCTATGGTCGAGAGCGACATCCTGGGATACGAAGAGGTCAACGCGGTCTTCAAGGCATATTCGGAGAGGGGGTGGGAAGGCATCCCCAAGGAGCTCAGGGGATGATGCGGGATGAGCCTGGTCCTTGCTTATCGCGATATGGAAATGGACCCGAAGGTTTGGGTACTGACCCGGGTCCTTCCCGTCGGTGCCGGGACCGTGCTCCTTGCGGGTATCCTGGTGCTTCTGCTTCCGGGGATATTCCTTTCGGGGTGGGCATTCGGGCTACTTGTCCTGACAGTGACCTTCACGACGTTGACGGCGGCCATATGGCCATACTTCCTCTGGGAGAGGAAGCGCCAGGAGATCGATGACGACCTGCATCTTTTCGTGGTCAGGATAGGGGTCATGTCGCTCTCGTCCTCCACCCGCTCCTCCATCTTCGAGATCGCCTCGAGGGAGGAGAGCTCGAGGTCGATCCTCGGGGAGCTCAAAAAGGTCCAGGAACTGGCAAGGACCTGGAACGTCCCCCTGCCTCAGGCATTGAGGATCATCTCGAAGCTGACCCCTTCCAAGAGGTTCGGGGATTTCCTGGAGAGGATGGCGTATGCCATAGAGATCGACGAGGACCCCAAGGTGTTCTTCCGGAACGAGCAGGAGGCGGTGATGGAGGAGTTCCGATCGAGGTACTCCACGACGCTGGACAGGATCGAGATCGTCAGAGAGGTCTACATCTCGCTGATATCCGTCACAATGTTCCTGAGCGTCATGCTCGTGGTCATGTCCATGCTCGTGGGGATAAATCACTACCTGATGTCCTTCTTGATAGTGTTCGTGTTCATAGTGGTGGAGATCGTCCTGTGGGTGGTCATCAACGGGGTGCTCCCGAGGGAGGTCATATGGTATGATCCGAAACCCCATCCCAAGGATTCGAGGTTCCACAGGAAGCTGAACATGTGGCTTGTCGTCTCCGTTTCTTCATCCATGGTGCTTCTTATGGTCCTTTTTATAGCGGGGATCGACTGGACAACCCTTCTCCTCTATCTCGCCATCTCTTCGACCCCCCTCCTTGTACCGGGTACCATTATCATCATGGAGGAGAGGATGATAAAACGGCGGGACGACGCCTTCGGGGCGTTCATAAGGACCCTTGGTTCGACATCGGAAAGCAAGGGCGGGGCCCCCGTGATGGGTCTGAAGAGGATACGATGGCACGATTTCGGAGCGCTCACGGAACAGGTAAGGCACGTCTATGACAGACTGAAACTTAGGATCGATTCCCGGAAGGCGTGGTCGCTCTTCGTCAGGGAGTCCCGCTCCGAGCTGATATCACAGTTCCTGAACACTTACCAGGAGGGTATATCCGCCGGCGGCAGCCCTAAGGAGGTATCCTCGCTCATCTCGGGTCATTTCACGACGCTGAGCTCCCTCAGGAAGAGGAGGTACCTCATGGCGGACAATTTCGCTGCCATCCTCTACGGGTTGACGGTCTTCATCTCCGGAGGCATGTTCATGATATACTCCGTTGTGCTGGAGATGCTCAGCAAGCTGGGGGACCTGGGGACCACCTCGGAGGAGATAGAGGACTTCCAGTCTCTCGTTCTGCTGAAAGATGTGTCCGGTCTTGAATACATACTGCTTGCGGCGGTGGTGTCCGTTGTCCTGCTGCATGTATTTTTTTCCGCGGATGCGGTAAGGCGTTTCAAAGGGGGGCATGTGTATACACTGATGCTTCACGGACCTCTTCTGTTGTGGACCGCTGCAATATCGGCATATTTGGCCCAATGGGCGGTGGGGAGGATACTCTGAATACTGTCAATTTACGTATGTGACATATTGGACTGCCCGAGATGCAGTCCTAAAGCGGTAGCGATCGAAATTCTGAAATTTATAAATACTATTGTGTACTTAACACTACTATGCACTATACAATATCGGGGGGCTTAACTCCTGAAGTTCCCACCGATATGGGAATCAAGAACAAGGGGGCATCCGATTGAAACCGAGATGGAAGGCCTTCGTCATCCTAACATGCGCCATCGTCCTTTTAATGGCAATAATGGCGGTCTACATAGCTGCGATGGGTTACTTCACGATGGATACGGAGGAGGCCATCGAAACACTGGACTTTAAAGATGGTCAACAGCTCGAGGTCACGTTGAAGGACAGGGGTGACGTCGAGGTCACGGCATGGGACAGTGATGAAATAAAGATCGTCGGAATGAAGAGAACATATTTTGGCAGAGAGCAGTTCGAGAAGATCGACCTCAAGGTCGAGGTGGATGAGAACGTCATGATATCCGCTGTTCGCGAGAGGAATAACGAATGGGTCTGGATGGACATCAAGGTCCATATCCCGATGCAGATGAAGGTATCCTTTGTACGGACGAGTACTGGAGATATTCATGTACGTGGCATCTACGGAGACACCTTGCTTGAATGCAGTACCGGAGACATTATGATCTGGGATTGTCGCGGGAACGTCTCCGCATCGACCGATACGGGCGATATCTGGGTCAACAATCAGGGACAGGAAGGCACGGGAGAGGTTCCCCGGTTCGGGGAGGGCAACTTCACTTTTAAGACAGACACGGGTGATATATGGATCAAGGGGATCGAGAACGTGATCAAGGCACAGACCTCCACGGGGAACATCCGGATATACGAATGCAGCATGGTGGGGCCGGTCAATGCCGACACCGGCGACATCAAGGTGTGGGACTGCTCCTACGCCACCAGTATCACCAGCGACACGGGCAATGTCGATGTCAAGGTGTTGAACGTTTCGGAGGCCGGATCGGTGATAGAGGTTGAAACTGGAGATATCGATATCACCGTGCCGATGGACATTGACGCGGATTATGAGATATCTGCCGATACGGGCTCTGTAGGCGTCGATCAGAAACTCCCTCACGAAGGTTCAGGAAGCAAGAACTTCAAAATGGGCACCATCAATGATGGAGGCCCCCTCATCAAGGCCTCATCGGATACAGGGAATGTATATTTGAAAGGGGGTTGATGGAATGGCAGGGGAGGCCAAGGTAAAACACGATGAGAAGTTCGAGAAGGAACTGATCACAGGGCTCATCTCCCTCGTACTTCTTGCGATAACACGCAACAAGGGAGAGCCGATGTACGGATACCAGATAGCAAAACAGATGGAGACCAGGAACCGGACCCATGTCCAGCTGAAACAGGGGACCATATATCCGGTCCTCAGAGCGATGGAGAAGAAAGGGTATCTGAAAAGCGAGATCAAGGCCTCGGGATCAGGGCCGCCGAGGAAATATTACATGATCACGAAAAAAGGGTTGGAAAAGTTCGAGGTCTGGACCGCTGCCTGGGAGGATACCAGCAATTTCGTCAACAGTGTACTCAGGGGGGAAGTCGATGGTTAGGTACACTACCATAGAGGATTACATAAGAGACCTGAAAAGGGAGCTTAGAGAGGTGGATGAGGCAATAATCTCCGATGCGATAGACGACACAGAAGAGCATCTTGGTCTCAAGGTCCAGGAATTGATGGAAGAGGGCGGTGCGAAGCTGAAAGAAGAAGCTGTCGCAAGAGCGGTCGCCGACTTCGGAACCCCGTCAGAGGTTGCCCGGGCATATCTCGAAATGAACGATGAATTGAAGGGCAAGGAAGAGAAAAGACAAAAAAAGAAGGAGAAACGGTCTCTTTTTTGTGATATTTTCTGCATTTACGGTGAT